>NZ_JBHYMK010000029.1:0-92451 GCF_042743065.1 Streptomyces sp. NPDC058872 | reverse complement strand
ACCACATCGGGAACGATGTGGTCGCGGGCGGCCTCCCACTCCTCAGGGGTGAACCGGGGGGACCGGGTCAGAGGATCGCTCCGGGAGCGTAGGCGGCGGCCTCCGGGTGCTGCTTGAGGATCTCCTCGATGCGGGAGACCACGGACGCGACCTGGTCGGCGGCGGCACCCGTGAAGGACAGCTTGTCCGCCATCAGTTCGTCGAGCTGGGCACGGTCCAGCGGGATCCGCTCGTCGGCCGCCAGCTTGTCGAGGAGCTCGTTCCGTTCGGCGCCCCGCTCGCGCATGGCGAGCGCGGAGGCGACCGCGTTCTCCTTGATGGCCTCGTGGGCGACCTCGCGACCCACGCCGGCGCGCACGGCGCCCATGAGGACCTTGGTGGTCGCGAGGAAGGGCAGGTAGCGGTCGAGCTCGCGGGCGATCACGGCGGGGAAGGCGCCGAACTCGTCGAGCACGGTGAGGAAGGTCTCCAGCAGGCCGTCCAGCGCGAAGAAGGCGTCCGGCAGCGCGACCCGACGGACCACGGAGCAGGACACGTCGCCCTCGTTCCACTGGTCGCCGGCCAGCTCGCCGGTCATCGAGGCGTAGCCGCGCAGGATGACCATGAGGCCGTTGACGCGCTCGCAGGAGCGGGTGTTCATCTTGTGCGGCATCGCGGAAGAACCGACCTGGCCGGGCTTGAAGCCCTCGGTCACCAGCTCGTGGCCCGCCATCAGCCGGATCGTCTTGGCGATCGAGGACGGGGCCGCGGCCAGCTGCACCAGGGTGGTGACCACGTCGTAGTCGAGCGAGCGCGGGTAGACCTGGCCGACCGAGGTGAAGGCGTGCGCGAAGCCGAGGTGGCCCGCGATCCGCTGCTCCAGCTCGGCGAGCTTGCCGGCGTCGCCGCCGAGCAGGTCCAGCATGTCCTGCGCGGTGCCGACGGGGCCCTTGATGCCGCGCAGCGGGTAGCGGCCCAGGAGGTCCTCCAGGCGCGCGTACGCCACGAGCAGCTCGTCCGAAGCGGTCGCGAAGCGCTTGCCGAGGGTCGTGGCCTGAGCGGCGACGTTGTGCGAGCGGCCGGCCATGACCAGCTCCGCGTACTCGGCGGAGAGCTTGCCGAGGCGGGCCAGGACGGCGACCGTGCGGTCCCGCACCAGTTCCAGGGAGAGCCGGACCTGCAGCTGTTCGACGTTCTCGGTGAGGTCCCGCGAGGTCATGCCCTTGTGGACGTGCTCGTGGCCGGCGAGGGCGTTGAACTCCTCGATCCGCGCCTTGACGTCGTGCCGGGTGACCTTCTCGCGCTCGGCGATGGAGCCCAGGTCGACCTGGTCGAGCACGCGCTCGTAGTCCGCGAGGGCGGCTTCCGGAACCTCGATCCCGAGGTCCTTCTGCGCACGCAGCACGGCGAGCCACAGCTGGCGCTCCAGCTTGACCTTCTGCTCGGGGGACCAGAGGACGGCGAGCTCCGCGGAGGCGTAGCGGCCGGCCAGAACGTTGGGGATGCGGGGCTTCGCAGTCACAGCAGTCACGTGGACAGAGTTTACTGGCGATTTCTGCAGGCCAGCGCCACCGTCTCATGTGGAGCTTGCTACGAGACGCAGGTCACGCGGGAGCGTCCCGCCCTTCCCGCGCACCGGTCGGCGGCTCGTACGGCAGCAGCTCGGGGCGCTTCGGCGCGCGACCGTCCCCCGAGGAACGGCCCGTGAGCCGCCGGCCGATCCACGGACCCAGGTGCTCCTTGGCGAAACGGGCGTCGGCGATCCGTCGGCTCGCCCAGCCCGGCCGCACGGCCGGGGGCAGCGGCGCGCGCCAGTCCTCCTCGGCCGGCAGGCCCAGTGCCTGCCACACGGCCTCGGCGACCCGTCGGTGGCCGTCCGCGGTCAGATGCAGCCGGTCCACGTCCCACAGGCGGGGGTCACCGAGGGACGGGGATCCGTACAGGTCGACGACCAGGGCGCCGTGCCGGTGAGCGAGCGCGTCGAGGTGGGCGAACAGCTCCTCCATCCGGGGGCGGAACCGCTCCATCACCGGACCGTTGCGGCCGGGGCTGCGCATCAGGACCAGCTGACCGCAGGAAGGTGTGAGGCGTTCCACTGCCTCGGTGAGCAGGTCCCGGACCCGGACCATGTCGACCTTGGGTCGGAGGGTGTCGTTGAGCCCGCCGACCAGGGTCACCACATCGGCCTCCATGCCTGCGGCCAGGTCGACTTGCTCCTCCACGATCTGACCGATGAGCTTTCCCCGCACGGCCAGGTTCGCGTAGCGGAAACCGGAGGAACGGGCGGCGAGGCGCCCCGCGAGGACGTCGGCCCAGCCCCGGTAGGAACCGTCGGGCTTCAGGTCCGACATACCCTCGGTGAAGCTGTCCCCGACGGCGACGAGACTGTTGTACGTGGCATTGATCTCCATGGCGGAGCGATCATACCGCGCGGTATGCGAGGGCTGCCGTGGAGAACCCGGGAGGGGAAACCCGATGAGCGACGCGCTCCTCAGCGCGCTGGCCGAGGCGCTGGCCGAGCTGGTGACGAACGTCGAGACCTGCGACGAGGCGGTGCTCGATCCGGACACGGCGCTGAAGTGGCTGGAGGGCACCGCGCACACGCTGAACCTGCTCGATGCCGCCGATCGGCGCACCCTCGACGGACTCTTCCGCGACGTCGCGCTCCGACGCCCGCCCGGCCCCTGGCGCACGGAGCTCCTGGGGGTCTCCGAGGGCTTCGGCCTCACCGAGGGCGCCCATGCCGCCGCCTGCGCGGCCGTTCTGGACCGGGCGCGACGGTTCGCCGCCACCGTGCGGGACGCCGACCCCGCCACCCCGGTGCCCACCTGTCCCGGCTGGAGCCTCGCGGACCTCACCCGCCACCTGGGCACCGTGCACCGCTGGGCCGAGCACCTCGTGCGGACCCGGTCCGGCACCCGGGTCCTCGCACGGGACGTCCCCCTCGACCTGCCGGCCGACCCGGCCCTCCACTCCGACTGGCTCGCCGCCGGTGCCGAGCGGTTCGCCGCCACCGCCGGCGCTGCCGACCCGGACGCCCCGGTGTGGTCCCCCGGCTCCGA
The DNA here is from genome assembly GCF_042743065.1 of Streptomyces sp. NPDC058872. Classification (NCBI taxonomy): domain Bacteria; kingdom Bacillati; phylum Actinomycetota; class Actinomycetes; order Kitasatosporales; family Streptomycetaceae; genus Streptomyces; species Streptomyces sp. NPDC058872. The sequence continues at coordinate 89,410 of NZ_JBHYMK010000029.1, read as the reverse complement.
TCCGCACGTCCGCCACTACCCCCGGCACGTGCTCTTCGAGACGCTGGTCCACCTCGTCGACGCACAGCTCGCCGTCTCCGGGACGGCGGACCCCCTCGACCCGGCCACGGCCGAGGCGGCCGTCGACCAGTTCCTCTGGGACGCGCCGTACGTCCCCCGGATCGCCGAACCGCTCGCCCACCTCGGACGCGACGGCTCCGCCCTCCGCCTCGCGGCCCGCGACACCGGCGCGGTCTGGACCCTCGTCCTCGGCGGGGGCGGCTTCACCTGGGGCCGGTCGAGCCGGGGGAACGCCGGCGCGCAGCCGACCGCCGGCGTCGAGGCGGACACCGCCGGGGAACTGCTGCTCCTGCTGCACCGCCGCTACCCGGCCGACGATCCGCGCTTCACGCACACCGGAGACCGGGGCCTGCTCGACGACTGGCTGGCCGCCACCGTGCTCTGACGCGCCCGAGGGCCCCGGGATCGCTCCCGGGGCCCTCGGCGGTTCGGCGGTCACGGTGCTGCCGGCCGCCCGACCAGTTCGCGCAGCACGTCCTCCATCGTGACCAGGCCGGCCGGCTTCCCGTTCTCGTCGAGCACGGCCGCCAGGTGCGTCCTGCTGCGGCGCATCGCGGTCAGGACGTCGTCCAGCGGCGTCACCGCCCGGACCCGGGCGATCGGCCGCAGCGCCGACACCGGGAACGGCAGGTCGCGCGGCGTGACGTCCAGGGCGTCCTTGACGTGCAGGTAACCGAGGATGCGGCGTTCGGAGTCGAGCACCGGGAAACGGGAGAACCCGGTGCGTGCAGACAGCGCCTCCAACTCCTCCGGAGTGGTGCCGACCCGTGCGTACACCACCCTCTCCGCCGGCATCACGACGTCCCGTACGGGGCGCCGGCCCAGTTCGAGGGCGTCGTGCAAGCGCTCGGCGGCACGGCCGTCGAGGAGGCCGGCGTGCCCCGCATCGGTGACCATCCGGGCCAACTCGTCGTCGGAGAAGGTCGCCGATACCTCGTCCTTGGTCTCCACCCGCAGCATCTTGAGCAGGGTGTTGGCGAAGGCGTTGATCGTGAAGATCACCGGTCGCAGCGCCCGCGCCAGCGCCACCAGCGGGGGGCCGAGGAGCAGTGCGGAGCGCGTCGGCTCGGCGAGCGCGATGTTCTTCGGCACCATCTCGCCGAGCAGCATGTGCAGGTAGGTCGCCAGCGACAGCGCGATCACGAAGGAGATCGGGTGCACCAGGCCGTGCGGGACGCCGACCGCGTCGAAGACCGGTTCCAGCAGGTGCGCGATGGCCGGCTCGGCCACGATGCCGAGGATCAGGGTGCAGAGCGTGATGCCGAGCTGTGCCGCCGCGAGCATCGCGGAGACGTGTTCCAGGCCCCAGACGACGCTGCGCGCCCGCCGGTTCCCGGAGTCCGCCAGGGGTTCGATCTGGCTTCGGCGCACCGAGATCAGGGCGAACTCGGCGCCGACGAAGAAGGCGTTGACGACCAGCGTCAACAGACCGATCAGCAGTTGGATCGCGGTCATCGGTCATCCTCCCCGGACTCGTCCTCGATGTCGTGGGCGGGAGCGTGCAGCAGCACCCGCGCGGCGCGTCGGCCCGAGGCGTCGACGACGTCGAGGCGCCAGCCGGCGAGTTCCATGCTGTCCCCGGCGGCCGGGATGCGGCCGAGTTCCGTCGCGAGGATGCCCGCGAGCGTTTCGTACGGGCCGTCCGGCACCCGCAGACCGATCGCGGCCAGTTGGTCCGTACGGGCGGCGCCGTCGGCGGACCACAGCTCACGTCCGTCCGCGTCCTGGCCCGCCGGAGCCAGGTCCGGGGTCTCGTGCGGGTCGTGCTCGTCGCGCACCTCGCCGACGACCTCCTCGACGATGTCCTCCAGGGTGACGACTCCGGCCGTGCCGCCGTACTCGTCGATGACGACGGCCATCGTCTGCTTGCCCGACAGGCGGTCGAGCAGGCGGTCCACGGTCAGCGTCTCGGGGACGAGCAGCGGCTCGCGCAGCATCTCGCCGATCCGGCGACGCGGCCGCTCCTCGGCCGGTATGGCGAGGACGTCCTTGATGTGCGCGATGCCGACGACGCTGTCCAGGCTGCCCTGGTAGACGGGGAAGCGGGACAGGCCGGTCGCGCGGGTGGCGTTGGCGACGTCCTCGGCGGTGGCGTGCACCTCCAGGGCGGTCACCTGCACGCGGGGCGTCATCACGTTCTCCGCGTCGAGCTCCGCCAGGTTGAGGGTGCGGACGAACAGTTCGGCCGTGTCCGCCTCCAGGGCGCCCTCCTTCGCGGAGTGCCGGGCGAGCGCCACCAACTCCTGCGGGGAGCGGGCGGAAGCGAGCTCCTCGGTCGGCTCCATGCCCAGACGGTGCAGGATCCGGTTCGCCGTGTTGTTGAGGTGGCTGATCAGCGGCTTGAAGGCGGCCGTGAACATGCGCTGCGGAGTGGCCACCACCTTCGCCACCGCGAGCGGCGAGGAGATCGCCCAGTTCTTGGGGACCAGCTCGCCGACGACCATCAGGACGACGGTCGACAGGGCGGTGCCCAGGACGAGGGCGACCGAGGAGGCCACGGTGGGCGAGAGCCCGAGCGCTTCGACGGGGCCGCGGAGCAGTGCGGCGATCGAGGGCTCGGAGAGCATGCCGACGACCAGGTTGGTCACGGTGATGCCCAGCTGTGCGCCGGAGAGCTGGAAGGTGAGCGAGCGGACGGCCTTGAGGGCGCTCGCGGCTCCCCGCTCGCCGCGCTCGACGGCGGCTTCGAGCTCGCCGCGCTCGATGGTGGTCAGCGAGAACTCGGCCGCGACGAACACGCCGCACAGGAGCGCGAGGAGGAGCGCCACCACGAGCAGAAGCACTTCGGTCATCGGTTCACCTCCGTCCCATGATCAGTCAGAGGGACGCGGATCGCGCGATGTCGGATGTCGGAACCAGTGCTACTGGGAGGCTCGCCCATGGGCGGACGCTCACGCCTTTCGGTCGTCGGGATGAGTCTCCATGGTAAAGGACGGGCAAAGCCGGCTGGTGTTCGCCCCCGGACGGTCAGCGGGCGAGTGGCTTCACCCAGCGGCGCCAGTGGTCCTCGCGCCGGTAGCCGGCGGCCTCCCACAAGGCCCGACCGGTCGCGTTGGCCTCCAGGACCATGGCGTCCACGCGGCGTCCGCCGAGCGCGAGGAACCGTTCCTCGGCGGTCCGCAGCAATGCGCTGGAGATGCCCCGGCGGCGGTGCGAGGGCAGGACGGCGAGCCGGTAGAGGGAGGCGCGCCAGCCGTCCCAGCCGGCGATCACCGAGCCGACGACCACTCCGTCGACGAGGGCCAGGAGCAGGGCCCCGGGGTCGCGTTCGACCAGACGGGTCACGCCGTCCACGTCGTCCGAGACGGACGTCCCCTCCGCGGACTCCTTCCAGAAGGCCAGTACGGCCTCGACGTCGGCGCGTGTTGCGGCACGTATCTGCAGATCGCTCACGGCCGGATCCCACCACGGGGCGCGGCTGCGGCGCCACGGGGTTCCGACGGGCGGACGCAGGCCCCTCAGCGTCGGGCCGCGCCCAGGACGCAGGGCGAGGAGGGCAGCCGAGGTCCTCGGTCCGGAAGGTCGAAGGAGCGGTGGACGAGGAGGTCGAAACCGGCTTCCTCGATCGCTCCGAGCGGAGTGCGGGAGGTGTGACAGCCTCCGAAGAGCAGCGGCCAGACCGTACGGTCGAGGGCCCGCTGCACCCGTGCGAGCCCCGGCGTGCCGGCCCTCCCGTGTTCGAAGAAGCGCAGTTCCCCGCCGGGACGCAGCACCCGCCGCAACTCGGCGAGGGTCCCCGGCACGTCCCGTACGGTGCACAGCACCAGGGAGGCGACCGCCGCGTCGAAGGAGGCGTCCGGTGCCGGCAGTGCCTCGGCCGTCCCCGGCAGGACGGTCACCGGGACGGGGGCCCGGCGGCCGGCCTCCTCGGCGAGCCGGCGCAGCCGGGGCTCCGGTTCGACGGCGACGACCTCGGTGACCGCGGCCGGGTAGTGGGCGAAGTTCAGTCCGTTCCCGGCACCGATCTCGACCACCCGGCCGGCGAGCCCGGTGAGCAGTTCCGCACGGAGCGCGGCAACGCCGCCCCGCGCCTCGGCCGAGGTGCTGAAGCGGGCGTAGAAGCGCGCGAAGACGGGGTGATGGACGCGCGGCGCCCGGCCGGGATCCGAGGACGAGTGCACCAGGACCTCCTCAGCCGCTCACGAAGCAGAACTCGTTGCCCTCCGGGTCCCGCACGACCTGGAAGGAACCCTGCTCGTCCGTGACGAGCCGCCCGACCGGTTCCGCCCCCCACGACAGCGCTTCCTCGGCGGCCCGCGCCGGGTCCGGCACCTCCAGGTCCAGGTGGACCCGGTTCTTCACGGCCTTGCCCTCCGGCACCCGCTGGAAGGCGATCCGCACGAACTCCGGCGGATCCACGTACGACCAGTCGGGGCTCCGGTCGACGGGGTCGCCGCCGAGGAGCCCGGCCCAGAAGCGGACGAGCACCGCCGGGTCGGCGCAGTCGAAGACGATCTCCTGAACGCGTGCGCGCATGTCCTCAGCTTACGGAGACCGGGGCCGCCTCCGCCGCCGAAAAGGCCTCCGCGTCCCACCTGCCGCCGAGCGCCGGAGCGAGCCAGCCGCTCGCCGCAGCGCGGAAGGCGGCGGGGGCGAGCGCACCCGAACCCTCCGGCACGGCCCCGAGCAGCGGGGCGCCCGCTGCCACCGGTAGGTCCGCCAGATTGCAGCGCGCCGCCAGGTCCGGGGCCTCCGGCCAACTGCCGACGACCACGCCGAGCTGCTCGATGCCGCGGGCCCGCAGGGCCTCGGCCGTCAGGGCCGTCGAGTTGAGCGTCCCCAGGCCGGCCGGCGCCACCACCAGGACCGGCGCGTCGAGCAGGGAGGCGGCGTCGGCGAGCGTGCCGCCCCCTTCGTCCAGGCGGACGAGGAGCCCGCCCGCGCCCTCCACGAGCACCAGGTCGTGTTCGGCGGCGAGCCTCCGGGCCGCCGCGGCCACCTCCCGGGGCCCGACCGGGGGGAGTCCGGACCGTCGGGCGGCCGTCCCGGGGGCCAGTGGCTCCGGGAAACGGCCCAGTTCGGACGAGGCGGCGGCGCCGGAGAGGCGCACCGCCTCGTCCGCATCACCCCTCTCGTCCGGTCCGACACCCGTCTGCGCGGGCTTCAGAACGGCGACGGACCGGCCTGCGGCCGTGGCCACGGCGGCGACGGCGGCCGTGACGACGGTCTTGCCGATCTCGGTCCCGGTGCCGCTGACGACGATGACGGTCATGGAAGTGTCCTTGTCTCACGGGTGTGCGGTGCCCGGTGCTTCGGGCGGGGGAGCGGCGGGGCGGCACCGGCGGCGGCCGGCCGCCCCGCCGCGGACGGGGGAGGGAGCCCCGGCCGCGGCGGAACGGCCGCCGGCCCCGGTGTCAGCCCGCTGCCGCGGCGGCACGCACCGCCGTGCAGATGCGGCTCAGGTCCTCGTCCCCGGTCACGTACGGCGGCATCGTGTAGATGAGGTCCCGGAACGGGCGCAACCACACGCCCTCGCGGACCGCTGCGCGCGTCGCCGCCGCCATGTCGACCTCGTGGTCGAGCTGGACGACCCCGATCGCGCCGAGCACCCGCACCTCGCGCACGCCCGGGAGGTCGGCCGCCGGAGCGAGCCCGTCCCGCAGGCCCGCCTCGATCCGCTTGACCTTGACCTGCCAGTCCTGGGAGAGCAGCAGGTCGATCGAGGCGAGCGCCACCGCCGACGCCAGCGGGTTTCCCATGAACGTCGGTCCGTGCGCGAGGACGGGGACCTCGCCCTGCGAGATCCCGTCGGCGACGCGACTCGTGCAGAGGGTCGCCGCCATCGACAGGTAGCCGCCGGTGAGCGCCTTGCCCACGCACATCACGTCGGGGGAGACCCCCGCCCGGTCGGCGGCGAACAGCGTGCCCGTCCGCCCGAACCCGGTCGCGATCTCGTCGAACACCAGCAGCACGTCGTGCGCGTCGCAGGCTTCCCGCAACACCTGCAGGTACCTCGGGTCGTGGAAGCGCATCCCGCCCGCGCCCTGCACGATCGGCTCGACGACCACGGCGGCGAGTTCGTCCGCGTGCTCCGCGATCGCGGTCCGCAGCAGCGTGGCGTACGACTCCTGGTACGCGGCCGGAGGGGCGTCCGTGAACACCTGTCGTTGGAGCACCCCGGACCACAGTTCGTGCATCCCGCCCTGGGGGTCGCACACGGACATCGGCTGCCAGGTGTCCCCGTGGTAGCCGCCGCGCCAGGTGAAGAGCCGCTGCTTCCCGGGGCGACCGAGCGAGCGCCAGTACTGCAGGCACATCTTGGCCGCCACCTCGACGGAGACGGAGCCCGAGTCGCTGAGGAAGACGTGTTGCAACGGCTCCGGGGTGATCTCCACGAGCCGGGCGGCCAGCCGGACGGCCGGTTCGTGGGTGAGCCCGCCGAACATGACGTGGCTCATCCGGTCCAGCTGGCTGCGCACCGCCTCGTTGAGGACGGGGTGGTTGTAGCCGTGCACCGCCGACCACCACGAGGACATGCCGTCGACCAACTCGTCGTGGCCCTCGACGGGTTCGGCGAGCCGGAGCCGCACACCGGACGCGGACGCGACGACCAGCGGTTCCGACCGGCCCGGCATGGGCCCGTACGGATGCCAGACGTGCGCCCGGTCCAGGTCGAGCAGTTCGGCGTTACGCATTCGGCGCGAGGTCCGTGCCGGCACCCCGGCGGCGGACGGCCACCAGATCGGTCCGGGCGTGGTTCGCCGCGTCCTCGGTCTCCGGCGCCCCGGCGGGCGCCTCCGGGGCCGCGTGCCCCCCGCAGGGACCGCAGCCGCCGCCCTCCTCCGCGTGTGCGCCGCAGCCGGCCGCGGCCTCCGGGCCACAGCCCGCGGCGGCCTTCGAACCGCAGCCGCCGGTCGCCCCGGCGGCTGCGAGGGCGTCCGCACGGTGCTTCGGCAGCGTGGTCGTCCCGGCCCCCTCCACCTCGAAGCCCGCGTCCGCGATCATGTCCAGGTCGGCCTGGCCGGCCTGGCCCTCGCTGGTCAGATAGTCGCCGAGGAAGATCGAGTTCGCGATGTGCAGCGCCAGTGGCTGCATCGTCCGCAGGTGGACCTCGCGACCACCGGCGATCCGCACCTCCACGTCGGGGCAGACGAAACGGACCATCGCCAGGATCCGGAGGCAGCGCTGCGGAGTGAGGTTCCACTCCTTGGCGAGAGGGGTGCCCTCGAACGGGATCAGGAAGTTGACCGGCACCGAGTCCGAGTCGAGCTCGCGCAGCGCGTACACGACGTCGACCAGGTCCTCGTCCTTCTCGCCCATGCCGGCGATCAGGCCCGAGCAGGCCGACAGGCCGGCGGAGTGCGCCTTCTGCACGGTGTCCACGCGGTCCGCGTAGGTGTGGGTGGAGGTGATCTCCCCGTACGTGCCCTCGGACGTGTTCAGATTGTGGTTGTACGCGTCGGCGCCGGCGTCCCGCAGCCGCTCCGCCTGCCCGTCCGAAAGCAGACCGAGGCAGGCGCACACCTCGACGCCCTCGTTCTGTTCCTTGATGGCCTCGATGGTCTTTCCGACGCGCTCCACGTCCCGGTCCGTCGGACCGCGGCCACTGGCCACCAGACAGACCCGCTTGGCGCCCCCCGCGACGCCGGCCGCCGCAGCCTGCGAGGCCTCGTCCGGCTTCAGCCAGGTGTACTTGAGGATCTCGGCCTTCGAACCGAGTCGCTGGGAGCAGTACGAGCAGTCTTCCGGGCAGAGCCCGGACTTCAGGTTGACCAGGTAGTTGAGCTTCACTCGGCGCCCGAACCACTGGCGACGGACCTTGCCGGCCGCCGCCACCACATCGAGCAGTTCGTCGTCCGAGGTCGCCAGCACGGCGAGCGCTTCTTCACGGGTCGGCAGCTCGCGCCGCAACCCCTTCTCCACCAGCGTGTTCAGCAGGTCCATAATTGCTGATCCTTGCTTACCGCCGGCCCTCGGGCCAAGGAGGATCTGAACAAACGACTCCGATCGGGGTGTGTGGATGACCACATCACGACCCCGGCCTCCTGCGGCTAAGGTCTGTGCGCTGCCTACAAAAGGAACGCCGTATGCCCCTGGCCGACGACGCACCCGCCGCGGACCCGCGCCGCACCGCCTTCGACTGGACCGACGCCGAGGCGCGCCGCCGGACCGAGGCCGGTCTCGTCCGTGTGCTGCGGCCCCGGGCGGCCGAGTCGGACCTCCTCGACCTGGCGAGCAACGACTACCTCGGCCTCACCCGCCGTCCCGAGGTGACGGGGGCGGCGGCCGAGGCGGCCAGGCGCTGGGGCGCCGGCTCCACCGGATCCCGGCTCGTCACCGGAACCACTCGGCTGCACACCCGGCTGGAGCGCGAACTCGCCGACTTCTGTGGCTTCGAGGCGGCCCTCGTCTTCTCCTCCGGCTACGCCGCCAACCTCGCCGCGCTCACCGCGCTCACCGACCGGGACGCACTCCTCGTCTCCGACGCGGCCAACCACGCCTCGATCGTGGACGGCTGTCGTCTGGCGCGCGCCGAGACCGCCGTCGTTCCGCACGCCGACCCCGAGGCCGTCGCCAAGACGCTGGGCGCACACCCCGGGCGCCGGGCCCTGGTGGTCAGCGACTCGGTCTTCTCCGTGGACGGCGACAAGGCGCCGCTGTCCGCCCTCGCCGAGGCGTGCCGACGCCACGGTGCCGGGCTCGTCGTCGATGACGCCCACGGCTTCGGCGTCCTCGGTGACGGCGGTCGGGGCGCCCTGCACGAGGCCGGGCTCGCGGGCGACGAGGACGTCGTCGCCACCCTCACCCTGTCCAAGTCCCTCGGCAGCCAGGGCGGCGCCGTCCTGGGGCCCTCCCGGGTGATCGAGCACCTGGTGAACGCGGCCCGCACCTTCATCTTCGACACCGGGCTCGCCCCCGCCGCCGCGGGCGGTGCGCTCGCCAGCCTGCGCCTGATCGAGGCCGAACCGGGGCTCGCCGGGCGGGCCCGGACCGTCGCCACCACCCTGCACCGCCTGCTCACGGAGGCCGGCCTCACCGCGGCCCGCCCCGAAGCGGCCGTCGTCTCGGTCCGTGCCCCCTCCCCGGAGGCCGCGCTGCGCTGGGCCGCGGACTGTCGCGGACAGGGCCTGGCGGTGGGCTGTTTCCGCCCCCCGTCGGTTCCCGACGGCATTTCACGGCTGCGGCTCACGGCCCGGGCCGATCTCACGGACCAGCAGATCCGCCTCGCGGTGGAGACGGTCCTCCGGACCGCCCCGGGGGCCTGACGGCCCGACGGCTCTCCCAAAGGGGTTGACGGAAGCAAGAGTTCACCGCTTCGGGCGACAGATGGGGACATATCTTGGAGGAACGCCTGTCGGCGCGGCACGATCGGTGGCACTCTGACGCGAAGCGCGATCCGGAGCATGCGCCCCGGCGGGAAAGGGACAGCGTCGCCATGGCAGACCACCAAGAAGCAACCGTCACGCTGCCGAGCGATCCCGCGTCGGTCCCCATGGCCCGGCGGTTCGTCGTGGAGGTCCTCGACGGGTGGGGTTTCGACGGCGCCGCCGACCTGGCGGACGCGATCCGTCTGATGGTCTCGGAGCTGGCCACCAATGCGGTGTTGCACACCTTCGGCCAGTCGCCCACCTTCACGGTCGACGTCCGCTGGGAGCGCGAGGAGCGGCTCCACATCGGCGTCACCGACAGCCACCCCCGCTGGCCCCGCCGTCTTCCGGCAGCGGTCCAGCAGGACAACGGCCGGGGCCTGGTCATCATCCGCTCGCTCGCGGCGGAGGCGGGCGGCCGGCTCTCGGTCACGCCGACCGAGGAGGGCGGCAAGACGGTGTGGATCACGCTTCCCTGGGCTCCGGCACCGGTGTCGGGCTCGTACGCCTGAGGCGCACCGCCCGAACTCCCGCTCCACGACGGGGGTGCGGCGGCGTTCCCCCTGCCTGGACCAGTGCCCGGCATGGGTGCTAGGGAGGGTACTGGGTCGTGATCAACCTGCGGGTTTTGCCTGTGCGGCGGGGCCTGGACGGGTAGGCCGCCAAGCGGGGCGAGGTGGACCTGTCCCTGGTCGCCATCGACTCCACCACCGTCCGGGCCCATCACGACGCGGCCGGCATGCACCTGGACGAGGAGATCCTCACCGTGTGGGAGAAGGCTGCCGCCGAGGCGGAGAAGGCCAGGTCAAAGCGGACGGCCGCGACGAACAGATGGTGGGGCTACTGACGCATTGCTGCTCGTGGTGGTACGACGCCGTTTCCGTCGGCATGTCATGCGGCCCTCGGAGCCTCCAGAACCATGCGGATCTCCGTCACCTTGTAGTTGGCGCGGTCGAAGGCGGCGGCCATCGGGATGTTCGTCGTGTCCGTGGTCGCGGTGATGCGCTCGGCGCGTTCGGTCGCGTGGAAGCGGGTGATCTCGGCGAGGATCTCATCGATCAGCCCTTTGCCGCGCTGCTCGGGTACGACACCGAGATATCCGACGTTGCGGTTGTACGGGGTCGCTGACGGGACGGCCAGGCCGGCGAGAGTGCCGTCGGGCAGCTCCGCAAGCCTCCACCAGGAGCGATCGCCCGGGCAGTCGAGGTAGAACTTCATGTCCTCTTCGGCCAGCTGCCTGGCGCTTTTTGCGCGCAGCTCGTCACGGGTGGCCTGGTCGAGGCTGTCGCCCGACACCCGGACGAAGGCATCCAGGAACTCCTCGTCGCTGCCCTCGCGGAACGTCAGCCGACCGCCGGCCTCGGGCAGCCCCGCCGCCGGAGTCCACTCGTAGCGCAGGCGCTGAATCTCCCGGCTCAGCCCCGTACGCAGGCCCGCCTCGCGACGCCAGGCCACCGCCTCGCTCAGTTCCGGTCGGCTGCTCCAGTCCGCGGGGAGGGAGAGGTTGTACAGCGGCCGGGTGCCGAAGGCGGCATGCCCGGCTTCGAGGAGCCTGGTGGCGACGGCAACCGGATGGGCGACGGTGGAGCGGACCTGGAGGCAATCGAGCGCTATGGGCCGCTCGCTGTCGGCACGGCCCCACCACAGCGCACGGGCAGAGACGTGCCCGTTCGCGTCCTCGGCAAGCCAGACCCATTCCGGGCGGAACTGGTTGGCACCGAGCTCCTCGCGGATCCTCTCAGCGGTCAGGGCGGTGATGGGACCGTCGGCCGGGTACGCGGCGGCACGGTCCAGGGCGGTGGGGTCCTCAGCAGCGGGAAAGAATCGCATTCGGCACATGATCACGATTGGGGAATGGCAGAGCAAGACGTTTCTTGCTGGCGGCCCCTTTACTGCGGCGAACGGCGCCGCGGCGAAGACGGCTTCCGACGTACTGCGCTCGCCCCCCAAGGACGTGCTGGGGACCGAGGCTTTGACCAGCGAGCAGATGCTTGGCCGGGGGAGGGATGGAGGAGGCAGGGGCGACAGGTGTGCCGTTGTAGCGCTCCAGGCACGAGCCCAAGGAGCGCAGGGGACACGGTGGAAGCAGTGGCGGCAGGCGGGACAGGTCTGGCGGGCGTCCCTCGCGGCGTCGAGCGCGGCCTCCTCCGCGACCGTCGTCGGGAGCTTGGGCACCGCGCGGTGGACCCGGTACGGCCACGCGAACCGACGACCGCCACGGCACTCGACGCGGGCGACGGGCTCCTGGCCGCCGGGCGGGGCATTGTGGACGCAGGCTCCCGATCCGGCGGCGCGGGCAGGGTGCGAGCACGGGACGTGCTCCAGCAAGTGCGAGTTCGGCCAGTGGCGCGCCCCGTCGACGAGCGCCCCGTCGACGGGGCGTGAGGAGAAGGCGGATGGCCGGTCGGCCTGCCCGGTCACTGGGACCGGCCGCCACGTGCCGGGGGCGGTGGCGCCGGTGACCGGATCGGCTGGTGATCGCGAGGGCGGCGGTGCGGGCGCGGTGGACGTCGTGGAGGCGGGTCCGGGTGCCGCTGTGGGAGGTGCACAGGGCGCCGGGCCGGGAGTCCCCGGCGACCGCGTCGGGCCGGGTGCGGGGCCGGCCGACGGGCCCGCGGACCCGTACCTTTCGCGGCACGGGGATGAACTGCGGGCTGCCGCCTGCTTGTCCCGCGGTCAGGATGAACGCCAGCGGGCGGCACTTCCGGTCGCCGGAGACATGGATCTTGCTGGTCTGTCCGCCCCTGGAGCGTCCGAGGAGGGCGGCCTTCAGCCGGAGTTTCCGTCGGCGCCGGATGCGCCGTCGTTCTTCCCGCTCGGGATCACCTTCGGTTTCCTGCCCGGTTTGTTCGTCGTGGCCGCCCCTTAACCACCAGCCCACACTCTCGAAGTGCTGCCGCAGCCGCCCGGGGTACGGGCCGTACTCGCCGATCGGCAGGTAAGGCCCGATGAACTCCCACTCCGCATCCGTCAGCCGCACACGAGTCACCCGGGAAGGCCTACCCGTCCAGGCCCCGCCGCACAGGCAAAACCCGCAGGTTGATGACGACCCGGTACCCTCCCTAGACGCGACCGTAAAGGACCTTCGAGGTCCAGATCTTGTCGAGCTTCACCCAGGAGCCCGTCTTGGGCGAGTGCCAGATCTTGCCGCTGCCGGCATAGATGCCCACGTGGTAGACCCTCCCGCCGGAGTGGAAGAAGACCAGGTCCCCCTTCTGCCTGCTGGCGGCCGAAACGTGACGGGTCTTGTTGTACTGCTGCTGCGCGGTCCGGGGCAGCGACTTGCCCGCCTTCTTGTACGCGTAGAGCGTCAGGCCGGAGCAGTCGAACCTGCTGGGTCCGGCGCTCCCGTAGCGGTACGGGGCTCCTTTCTTGGAGGCGGCGATGCTCAGTGCCTTGTTCGCGTAGGTGGTCGCTGCCTGGGCCTCCGGCGTCGCACCCGGTGCGAGCATCGTGCCGCCGACGGCGGCGAGGGTCAGAGCCGAGACGGCTCCGGCCCGGGACAGCAGGGACGGGACGTGCATCTGCGCAGTCATGCGCAACCCTTCGTCAGCCGCCTGCGAAGGATGACCTGTCGGGTTCGGGCAGGCGAAGATGCCCGGCCGCGGCTGCGGCTTCACCCCAAGGGACGGACCGCTGCGCGAAGCAGCGTTCGGGTCCCGTACTGCTCGGGTCCTCCACTCCTGCCGATCCACTCCTGTCGACCAGACGCCCGGACGGCGGCAGGACTCGGCGTCCGCCCGGACCGCCCCGCCTCGGATGGCGGGGGCTTGTCGTCGACAGGGATCTTGACCCATGTACGGGTCGAAAACCGAGCTGAAACGGCGATATGTGAGGCTCCTCACGACTGATCCGTTCGGGTGGACAAGATGCTTTAGCGACCTTTGGAGAGGTGGTTGACGAGCCCTGTACCAGCGGTGGAATGCCAGATTGCGCCAGATGCGTACACCTGCCGTGCAACTCTCCCCCTCCACATGTCGACTTGTCCGCTACGCCGAACGAGGGAGGGTTCCTGCGCCGGTCGTCGGCCGTCCGGACCTCGACACGACATGCCGCAATGTCAACTCGCCCGAGTCCGCGGGACGGTGACCCGGTCGGTGCGCCGCTCGCCGTCCAACACCCGCAGGGCGCGGGCCAGGGTGTCCGCGTGGACCTCGCTCTCGCCCCGCACGTGCATGAGGGTCAGGGCGTCGCGCAGCGCCACCGCGCGCCCCACCAGGGCCTGTGCCGCCCGTAGGGCGCCGTAGGTGTGTGCTCCCCTGGACGGGTTGATCTTTCCGAGGAGGTCGATGACTTCGAGGTACGCATCGACCAACTCGCCCTCGGCGCGGGTCAGCGCGGGCAGCGGAGGGAGCTCGGGCACCACGGCCGGCTCACCGGGTGGCGCCGGTGCCGCGCCGACTGGAGACCACGTGGTCCACCAGTCCGAAGGCGACGGCTGCCGCTGCGTCCAGGACCGTCAGGCGGTCGAGGTCGGCGTCGATCCGCTCGCGCTCCCGCCCGGTGTGTTCGGCGAGCAGTCCGGCCAGCAGGGCGCGCTGTCGCAGGAGTTCGTGCGCGTGGACCTCCAGTTCGCCCGGCCGCCCCTGGAAGGGACCGTCCGGGGCCGGCTGGCGGAGCGTGACGCGGGCCCCGGGGAGGATCAGGCGCTTGCCCGGAGTGCCGGCGGCGAGCAGGACGGCGGCGGTGGTTCCGGCCCGGCCCAGACAGGTGGTTTCGACGTCGCAGGAGAGGGTCTGCAGGGTGTCGTGGATCGCGGTCATGGCGCTGACCGAACCCCCGGGCGAGTTGATGTAGAGGGCGATGTCCCGACCGGGGGCCGCGTGGTCGAGGTGCAGGAGCTGTGCGACGGCGTCATGGGCTGCGGTGTCGTCGATCGGCGTGCCCAGGAGGACGATCCGCGAGTCCAGGAGCTTTGCGTAGGGGTCGAGGGTTCGCACGCCGAAGCGGCCGTGCTCCGTGAACTCGGGCAAGACGTAGCGGTCATCCATGACCGGGCACCTCCATCTCTCCTCAAGAAATGTACAGGATGTACAGATCGTAAGATGGGGAGCATGACTTACGAGATCCCGGTGACGCAAGCGCGGGCTGAGCTCGCCGACCTCATCAACCGTGTGGTGTACGGCGGTGAACGCGTCGTCGTCACCCGCCACGGGAAGCCCCTCGTCGCCCTGGTGTCCGCGGCTGACCTGGCAGAACTCGAAGCTGCGGAGAAGCCTTCCGACGAGCAGGTGGTCAGTTCCGTCTCCGGCTTCGGTGCAGCCGACTCCGCTCCCGGCGAACAGCGCCGCTTCGGCATCGCCGCCCACCACCGCGACCCCGGCGCGCGCTGATCGCTCCCTCGCCGAGGAGCCGGGCCGGCCCGTCCGGGTCGTAGGCGGCGAACGCCGCCGCCAGGGCGTCGAGTGCGCCCCGGTCGGGAGCGGTGCGGCGGGCGAGGGCGGCGGCCGGGTCGGGCTCGGGCAGGCGTCCCAGACGCTGCCGGTCAGGCGGCGGTAGTACCGGAACGCCTCGCCCCGTAGCGGTTCCAGAGCGGCCGGGAACGCGCGACACGCGGCCCGGACGGTCGCTGTCGCGGGCCGCGGCAGTGCGTCGGGTGGGGAAACGGATCGGGGCGGGGCGTCACTTCGTGACTCCTCGGACGGCGAACGACCGTACGCGCCAGTGCGACGGAGTGGCCTGCGAGCCCGATGCGCGGCGGCCGAAGTGAGCCCGATCTGGCCTCGTGCGAAGGCAAGGTGCTCCCCTCCCCCTCGGGGCGGGAAGCACCTGTACGGTCGGGTGCCGTTCCGGCCCCCAGGCACGGCGCGACCGCTGGAGCCCGATCTGCTCCGTGGGCGCGGGACCGTTCTCGTGGCGAGTGGGCCCCTCAGCCCACGGTCGCTGCTGCCGGCGCCGGTGAGGGGGACGCTCCCTCGCTGCGCCGCCGCGCCCCGAACACCGTCGCCCCGAGGCCCGCCGCCGCCCACAGGGAGAGCACGAGCAGGGGTCGGCCGGCCGCCGCGCCCTCGAAGGAGGACACGGAGCGCAGGGCCGAGCCCGCTGCGCCCGGCGGCAGCCACTGACCCAGTGCGCCGACCCCGGAGGGCAGCAGTTCGGGTGCGCCCGACATTCCCGAGAACGCATTGCCCAACAGGATCGTCAGGGCCGCGCCCAGGCCGAGGCCCGGCCGGCCGAGCAGGGCGGTGAGTCCGGCGAACGTCGCACCGATCGCCAGCACGGTCAGACCCAACACCCCGGCCTCCGCCCACCAGGAACCGTCCAGGGCGCCGAGCCAACTGTCGGCGAGCGCCGCGCCCACGAGGCCCGCGAGCGCAGCCGCACCCACCTGGGTGGCGGCCCCCCGCACTCCGCGCAGGCCCAGGAGGACGGTGATGGCGCCGGTGGCCGCACCGGCGAGGGCGAGGGGCAACAGGCTCGCT
The DNA here is from genome assembly GCF_042743065.1 of Streptomyces sp. NPDC058872. NCBI lineage: Bacteria > Bacillati > Actinomycetota > Actinomycetes > Kitasatosporales > Streptomycetaceae > Streptomyces > Streptomyces sp. NPDC058872. Next base: position 73,620 of record NZ_JBHYMK010000029.1, on the reverse strand, counting down.
CCGAGCACGGCGCCCCGGGGGTCCCCGGCCGGTGCGGCGACCACGTCGGTGACCCGCACCGGCGCATCCGCCGGTGCCTGCGCGGTGACGGCCTCGCGCAGGAGCCCGGCCACGACGGGGCTCGCCGCCGAGGCGGTGAGGAGCTCCGTTCCCTGCGGGGTGACGACCACGGCGCCGTATACATCGCGGGCCTCGATCGCGGCCCTGGCCTCGCCCGCGTCCGCGTACCGGTGGACCTCGAAGGCCCCCTCGCGGCGGTTGAGCCCCCGCTCCACGGCCTCGACCGCCGCAGTGGGGCCGGCCACGCCGATCGGTAGGTCTCGGGGGGCGATGCGTGCCGCCGGCCAGGCGAAGAGCGAGAGGGCCAGCGCGGCGACGGCCGGTATCAGGACGAGCACCGCGAGGGTTCTGTGCCCCGCGGTGGTCGAGCGGTCGGTGTCGGCGGCCATGACGACCTCGATTCAAAGAGAAGGATTGTTCGTTTTAATTTCAGCGCCACTGTGCTCCGAGGGTGGGAAGTTGTCAAGAATGAACATTCGTTTTAAATTCGTCCCATGGCACGCGTCTCCCAAGAACACCTCGACGCCCGACGGCGTCAGATCCTCGACGGCGCAGCGCGCTGCTTCGCCCGGAACGGCTTCCACGCCACCTCCATGCAGGACGTGCTCGCCGAGGTGGGGCTGTCCGCCGGGGCCGTCTACCGCTACTTCCGCAGCAAGGACGAGCTGATCGCCGCGATCGCGTCCGGGGTCTTCACCTCGATCCGGGGCGCCTTCGAAGAGGCGTCCCGCGCCACTCCGCCACCCACCCCCGACGTCCTCCTCGGTGCGGTGCTCAGGCTCTTCCTGGAGGAGCGGATCGAGGGCGCGGACCCGCAGGCCTTCGCGCGCCTGATCGTCCAGGTGTGGACGGAGACCCTGAGGAACGAGGAGCTGGCCGACACCCTCGGCGAGGGCTACCACGGGATGCGCGAGGCGTGGACGGGGCTGGTCGTCGCCTACCGGGAGAGCGGCATCCTGGCCGCCGACGTTCCGCCCGAGCACGTGGCCCGCACCCTCATCGCCGCTGCCCAGGGCTTCATCGCCCAGCAGGCGCTCTTCGGGGGCGTCACCGCCGAGGTCCTGGAGGACGGCCTGCGCGGAATCATGTCCATGTCCGTCCCTCCGTCGCCGCCCGAAGGGACCGGTTCGATCGAATGATCATGGGATCACCAAGCCGGAGTTAACGAGCCGGAAAAACTTCCGCCCTAACGTGCAATCTCTGGCCGCACACGCGTCGTCGCAGTTCAACAGAGTGTTGACGGTCGGTAGGGTCCGCAGCTGTCCGGGTGTCGTCCCGGTCGACGACTGTGAGGTGGAAGAGTGCAACTGAGCCCGCACGAGCAGGAGCGCCTGCTCATCCATGTGGCGGCCGACGTGGCCGAGAAGCGCCGGGCCCGCGGGGTGCGGCTCAACCATCCCGAGGCCGTGGCGCTCCTCACCTCCCACATCCTGGAAGGCGCCCGCGACGGCCGCACCGTGGCCGAGCTGATGGCCTCGGGACGCAAGGTCCTCACCCGCGACGAGGTCATGGACGGCATCCCGGAGATGATCCACGACGTCCAGGTCGAGGCCACCTTCCCCGACGGCACCAAGCTCGTCACCGTCCACGACCCGATCGTGTGAGCGGGCGACCGGCCATGATCCCCGGAGAGATCCTTCACGCGGACGGCGCCGTCACCCTCAACGAGGGGCGCCCCGTCACCCGCCTGACCGTCCTCAATGCCGCCGACCGGCCCGTACAGGTCGGCTCCCACTACCACTTCGCCGAGGTCAACCCCGGTCTGGACTTCGACCGCGCCGCCGCCCGCGGGAAGCGGTTGCACATCGCCGCCGGCACCGCCGTCCGCTTCGAGCCCGGCATCGCCGTCGAGGTCGAGCTGGTGCCGATCGCCGGCCGTCGGATCGTACCCGGGCTGCGCGGCGAGACCGCCGGCCCCCTCGACGCCCCAGGGCAGGACCAGGAGGGCGACCGTGCCTGACCTCCACCGCTCCGTCTACGCCGACCTGTTCGGCCCCACCGTCGGTGACCGCATCCGGCTGGCCGACACCGACCTGCTCGTCGAGATCGAGGAGGACCGCTGCGGCGGTCCCGGACGGGCCGGCGAAGAAGCCGTCTTCGGCGGCGGCAAGGTCGTGCGCGAGTCGATGGGACAAGCCCGCACCACCCGGGCCGAGGGCGCCCCCGACACCGTGATCACCGGCGCCGTCGTCATCGACCACTGGGGCGTCGTCAAAGCCGACATCGGCATCAGGGACGGCCGGATCACCGCCCTCGGCAAGGCCGGCAACCCCGACACCATGGACGGCGTCCATCCCGACCTCGTCATCGGTCCCGAAACCGAGATCATCGTCGGCAACGGCCGGATCCTCACCGCCGGCGCCGTCGACGCCCACGTCCACTTCATCTCGCCGACCGTCGTCGAGCAGGCCCTGGCCACCGGCGTGACCACCCTCGTCGGCGGCGGCACCGGACCGGCGGAGGGCACCAAGGCGACCACGATCACGCCGGGCCCCTGGCACACCGCCCGGATGTTCGAGGCCCTCGACACCTTCCCCGTCAACATCGGCCTGCTCGGCAAGGGCAACACGACGTCCCGGGACGCCATGCGCTCCCAGCTGCGCGGCGGTGCGCTCGGCTTCAAGATCCACGAGGACTGGGGCGCCACCCCCGCCGTGATCGACGCCTGCCTGGGCGTGTGCGAGGAAACGGGCGTCCAACTCGCCATCCACACCGACACCCTCAACGAGGCGGGCTTCGTCGGCGACACCCTCGCCGCCATCGCCGGACGCACCATCCACGCCTACCACACCGAGGGGGCCGGCGGCGGGCACGCCCCCGACATCATCACGGTCGTCTCCGAACCGTACGTCCTGCCCAGCTCGACCAACCCGACCCGGCCCCACACCGTCAACACCATCGAGGAACACCTCGACATGCTGATGGTCTGCCACCACCTCAACCCCACCGTCCCCGAGGACCTCGCCTTCGCCGAGTCCCGCATCCGCCCCTCCACCATCGCCGCCGAAGACGTCCTCCACGACCTGGGTGCCATTTCGATCATCTCCTCCGACTCCCAGGCCATGGGACGGATCGGAGAGGTGATCATGCGGACCTGGCAGACCGCCCACGTCATGAAGAAGCGCCGCGGTGCCCTGCCCGGCGACGGCCGCGCCGACAACCACCGGGCCCGCCGCTACGTCGCCAAGTACACGATCAATCCGGCGGTCGCCCAGGGCATGGACCACCTCGTCGGCTCCGTCGAACCGGGCAAGCTCGCCGACCTGGTGCTCTGGGAGCCCGCCTTCTTCGGAGTGAAGCCGCTCGTCGTCGTCAAGGGCGGACAGATCGCGTACGCGCAGATGGGGGACGCCAACGCCTCCATTCCCACGCCCCAGCCGGTGCTGCCGCGCCCGATGTTCGGTGCCCTCGGCCGGGCCGCCGCGGCAGGCTCGGTCAACTTCGTCTCCGAAGCGGCGATCGAGGACGACCTCCCCCAGAAGCTCGGCCTGCACAAGGAATTCGCCGCCATCGGTTCCACCCGGCGGGTGACCAAGGCGGACATGCGCGAGAACGACGCCCTGCCCCGGGTCGAAGTGGACGCCGACACCTTCTCGGTGAGCATCGACGGTGATCCGGTCGAACCGGCGCCCGCCGCGGAGCTCCCCATGGCCCAGCGCTACTTCCTCTTCTGACGGGGTCCGGATGACGACCCGATCCGCACTCCTGGTGCTCGCCGACGGGCGGTTCCCCGCCGGCGGGCACGCCCACTCCGGCGGTGCCGAGGCCGCCGTCAAGGCCGGTCGCATCAGGGACGCGGCCGACCTGGAGTCCTTCTGCCGGGGCCGCCTGCACACCACCGGCCTCACCTCGGCCGCGCTCGCCGCCGGTGCCGCGCACGGACTCGACCCCTACGCGCTCGATGCGGCGGCCGACGCCCGTACCCCCTCGCCGGCCCTCCGGGACGCCGCCCGCAAGCTCGGCCGCCAGTTGATGAGGGCCGCCCGCATCGCCTGGCCGAGCAACGAACTCGACCTGCTGGCAGGTGCGTTCCCGCGCGGAGCCCATCAGCCCGTCGTCCTCGGCACGGCTGCGAGGGGCGCCGGGCTCGGTCCCGAAGACGCGGCGCACTGCATCGCGTACGAGACGGTCGGCGGCCCGGCGACCGCTGCCGTACGCCTCCTCAGCCTCGACCCCTACCAGGCGACCGCCGTCCTCGCCCGTCTCGCGCCCGAGATGGACCGGGTGGCCGAGCGGGCCGCCGCGGCGGCCCGGCAGGGCGTCGACGCCCTGCCCGCGGCCTCCGCACCGCTGCTCGACCTCGCCGCCGAACAACACGCGGCCTGGCCCGTCCGCCTCTTCGCCTCGTAGCCCCCTCCGCCCCCGCGCGGGCCCGCCGAAACCCGCCGCACGGCCCTCCGACAGCCCCCGACAGACCCGTCACCGCCCCGCACCAGAACCCGCCAGGAGCCGCCCCATGCACCTCGACCACGGCCGCGCCCACCACGGCGCCGTCTCCGCCGACGCCCACCGCCCCGACGGCATCCGCCGCGCCCTGCGCATCGGGCTCGGCGGGCCGGTCGGCTCCGGCAAGACCGCCACCGTCGCCGCACTCTGCCGGGCCCTGCGCGACACCCTCTCCCTCGCGGTCGTCACCAATGACATCTACACCCGCGAGGACGCCGAGTTCCTGCTGCGCAACGCCGTACTGCCGCCCGAACGCATCCGGGCCGTGGAGACCGGCGCCTGTCCGCACACCGCCATCCGCGACGACATCTCCGCCAACCTCGAAGCCGTCGAAGAACTGGAGGACGCCGTCGGCCCGCTCGACCTCGTCCTCGTCGAGTCCGGCGGGGACAACCTCACCGCCACCTTCTCCAAGGGGCTCGTCGACGCCCAGATCTTCGTCATCGACGTGGCCGGCGGCGACGACATCCCGCGCAAGGGCGGTCCCGGCGTGACCACCGCCGACCTCTTGGTGATCAACAAGACCGACCTCGCCCCCCACGTCGGCTCCGACCTGGAGCGGATGGCCCGGGACGCGAAGGAGCAGCGCGGCGCGCTCCCCGTCGCCTTCACCTCCTTGCGCGCCGAGAACGGCGTCGCCCCCGTCGTCGACTGGGTCCGCGCGCAGCTCGGGGCATGGACCGCGTGAGCCTGCGCGCCACCGCACGGATCGCCGCCTCCGCCGACGGCGGGTTGCCGCTCCTGGTGAGCGAGGGGCCGCTCGCCCTGCGTCGGACCCGGGCCGTCGGGCCCTACACCCGCGTCACCGTCGTCGGGGCCATGAGCGCCCCGCTCGGTGGCGACCGCCTCGCGATCGAGGCCGAGGTGCGGGACGGGGCCCGACTGCTCGTCGACTCGGCCGCGGCCACCCTCGCCCTGCCGGGACGGAGCGCCGAACCCGCCGCGTACGACGTTCGGATCACCGTCGGCGACGGCGGGGTGCTCCGCTGGCTGCCCGAACAGCTCGTCTCCGTCGACGGCTCCCACCTGAGGATGCGGACCACCGTCGACCTCGCCCCCACGGCCAGGCTCGTCCTCCGCGAGGAACAGGTGCTCGGCCGACACGGCGAGTCCCCCGGAACCCTCAGCACCCGCCTCACCGTCCGCCGTGCCGCTCGCCCCCTGCTCGACCAGGAGTTGACCTTCGGTGCCGGCGCGCCCGGCGGTTGGGACGGCGGCGCAGTGCTCGGAGGGTACCGGGTGACCGGCCAACTCCTCGTTGTGGAACCAGAGTTCGCAGAGAAGCCGATCGAGGCGCGACGGTACGGGGAAAACGCCGTGGTCACGCCCCTCGCCGGACCGGCCGCACTCGCCACTGCCGTCGCCATGGACGCGCTCACGCTGCGCAGGCTCCTCGATGCGGCCCTGGACGAACTCGCACCGCTCTGACCCTCCTCACCGCTCAGCGGTACACGCCCCACCGGTCATGGGTTCGGCGGAGAAACGCGGTCGCTCCTTCATCCCGGGTCCCGGGAACGCAGGGACCGCCCGGACGGACCGTCACGTCCTTGAAGGGCAGGACCCGGCGAGAGGCACGGCGGTGCTCGGTACACCGCGGACCAGACCCGCGCCCCGCACGCCACTGCACAGCCGTGATTTCGCCCGGAGCCCGGTGAACGAGGGGGCGGGCCGTCCGGCGGCCCGCCCCCTCGGGACGGCGTTCCCGATCAGCGCGCGGCGAGCCAGGCGTCCTCGGCCGCGTAGTCGAACCAGTCCTGCCCGTACTTCGCGAGGTTCGGGAAGGCCTCCAACCACCCCCGCCCCGCGAGTCGCTCCGCCAGCCACTCCACCGTCGCGGGCAGCGACTCCGCGTACCGCACCACCGGCCGGTAGCCCAGGGCGTGCTCCGCCGCCGTCATGTCGTACACGATCGGCCGGTCCACGCCCCAGGGCGTCAGGCCGACGATGCCCACCGGCGGCGGCCCGTCCACCAGGACCGTTTCGCTCTCCACCCCGACGACCGCGTCCACCGCGGCAGAGATCTCCGCGACCGTCGGCGCCTCGGGGTCCGCGGCGTTCAGCACCCGCGTGCCCGGTCGTGCCGCCGCGAGCCGGATCAGCTCGGCCAGGTTGTCCACGTGCGCCGGATGGAACCGCGGCGCACCCCCGTACGCCAACACCCGGACCGGTCGCCGGTCGAGCGCCCGCTTCACGAAGAACAGCTCGCGCGGGGACCGACAGTGCGGGCCGTGGATCGCCCCCGCCCGCAGCAGCGTCGTCGGCAGCAGCCTTCCGACCGCCGTCAGGTCCCGCTCCAGGGCGACCTTCCGGCTGGAGTACGACGTGCTGCCCGGTGCCACCGTCGCCTGGGACTCCGGTATCGGCACCGGATAGCTCGGAAAACCGTCGGGCTCGTCCTGGGTGTCGAAGCTGCGCCCCTCCCCGTCCTCGTACACCGCCCCGCTGGACACCACCACGGCCGAGCCGATCCGGTCCGCGAGACCGGTCAGCTGGGCCGCGTGTCCGGCGTCGTACGCGACCACGTCCACCAGGACGTCGGTGCCCCCGCCCAGTGCCGCAGCCAGTGCGCCCTCCTCGTTCCGGTCCAACCGGACCGACCGGACCCCGTCCGGCCACCCCTCGTCCCCGAGGCCGCCCCGCGAGGCGGCCGTCACCTCCCAGCCGTCCCCGACGAGCGCCCGCACGGCCGCCCGCCCCACTTGTCCCGTCGCTCCCAGCACGAATGCGCTTCCCTTGGCCATGGAGCGACGCTACGACGGGCCGTGGTGCCGGACCGGCGCATTGCGCCGTGCGCGGATCCGCCGTCAGCGATCGCCGCGCGGGAACTTCTGCGGGGGGCCGCCGGCGTTGGCCTCCGCGGCCTTCACCTCGGCCGCGTAGTCGTCCACGTACTCCTGACCCGACAGGCGCAGGATCTCGTACATGATCTCGTCCGTCACCGCCCGGACCACGGCCTTCTCGCGGGCCAAGCCGGCGAACCGGGAGAAGTCCAGCGGTTCGCCGAAGCGGATGGTGACCCGGCGGATCCTCGGCACGACCTTCCCCGGCGGCTGGATCTCGAAGGTCCCCACCATGGCGCAGGGCACCACCGGGACCCCGGCGGTCAGCGCCATCACCGCCACTCCCACCTTGCCCTTGTACAGTCGCCCGTCGTGCGAACGGGTCCCCTCCGGGTAGATGCCGAGCAGTTCACCCCGGTCGAGCACGCCGAGTCCCTCCCGGATCGCCGCCTGCCCGGCCTCCTTACCGGACCGGTCCACCGGGATCTGCCCGGCGGCCCGGAAGAAGGCCGCCGTCAGCCGCCCCTTGAGCCCGGGGCCCGTGAAGTACTCCTGTTTCGCGAGGAAGGTGATCCGTCGGTCCAGGACGGCGGGCATCAGGAAGTGGTCGGAGAAGGACAGGTGGTTGCCCGCGATGATGGCGGCCCCCTCGTCCGGGACGTGTTCGAGCCCTTCGATCCGCGGCCGGAACAGCAGCTTGAGCAGCGGTCCGAGCAGTACGTGCTTCATCAACTGGTAGAACACCCGAGGCCCCGTTCGTCGTCCGTCACGCCCGTTGTATCCCCACCGGGGGCCGTGGTCCACTGGTGGAGGAGCGTCACATGACGGACGAGCGCGGGGCCGGGCGCCCCGGCCGCATCCTCACCGCACTGCTGTGCGCACTGACGGCGGCCGGGCTGTACGGCTGCTCCGGCCCGGGCCCGTCGGAGCCGAGCCCCACGCCGACCCCCACGCCCGCCACCACGGTCCCCGCGCCGACCCCCACGCCCGCCACCACGGTCCCCGCGCCGACCCCCACGCCCGCCGCGACAGCGCCCGCACCCAACGGCCGGTCACCCTTCACGGGCCTGCCCGCCCGGCCCGCCCCCGTGCTGGCCGTGAAGCTGGACAACGTGCCGGCGGCCCGTCCCCACACCGGCCTCGGCGCGGCCGACCTGGTGTACGTCGAACAGGTCGAGGGCGGCGTCACCCGGCTCCTGGCCGTCTACTCCTCCCGCCTCCCCGAGCTCACCGGCCCCGTCCGCAGCGCCCGCGAGTCCGACATCGCCCTGCTCGCCGACTTCGGGCGCCCCGTCCTCGCCTACTCGGGCGCGCAATCGGCCCTGAACCCGCTGCTGCGGGCCGCACCCCTCGACCTCGTCACCGAGACCACCACTCCCCGGGCGTTCCTGCGCTCACCGGACCGGTCCGCCCCGCACGACCTCTATCTGCGCCCCGCACGCGCCCTCGCCGCCGTCCCGGCGACCCAGGACGCCCGGGACATAGGCTTCCGCTTCGGCCCCGCCCCGGCCGGTGGCCGCCCGGTCGAGACCTCCACCGTCCGCTACCCGGCGGCCCGCTACGCCTTCACCTGGTCCGCGGCCGACCGCGCGTGGCGGGTCGCCATGGACGGCCGGGAAGCCCGCGCCACCGACACCGGCCCGCTCACTCCGGAGACCGTCGTCGTCCAGCGCGTGGCCGTGCGGCCGTCCCGCTTCCACGACCGGCTCGGCTCGGTCTCCCCGTACAGCGAGACCATCGGCAGCGGGACCGCGCTCGTCCTCCGCGACGGACGTGCCTACGAGGCCCGTTGGTCCCGTCCCTCGGCCGCCTCCGGCACGACGTTCACCACCCCCTCGGGCGCCCCGCTGCCCTTCGCCCCGGGGCAGACCTGGATCGTCCTCGCCCCGCGGACGTAGGACGTCGCCCCGCTCAGGGCGTGGGGTCCGGCGGGCGGGGGCGCGGCGGGGGCGGCGCGGAACTGTCCGCCGCCGCCATGCCGACCGTCGACACGAGCAGCACCATCAGACCGAACCAGAGCCAGCCACTGCTGCCGAGCGCCACCGTGTAGGCCGTCGTCAGCACCAGCGCGGCGCAGGTGAGCACCGCCATCGTCTTCGTGGAACCGGACATCAGCCCGTCCTCCTCCCGACCGAGGTCGTGGAAGCCGCCGGGTTCCATCGTGACCCCGGGAGAGGAGCGTGCGCTACTCCCAGGAAGCTCCGGCGTGCGCCGGACCCGGCAGGCGGTCCGTGGAGGGCGGGGCGGCGTCAGCGGCTGCGCGCCCGCAGCGAGGCCAGGTAGGCGTTGTAGGCCTCCAGCTCCTTGTCGCCGTCCCGGTCGGCCGCCCGGTCCTTGCGGACCGCCTGCCGCTGCTCGGAGTGGTACCACTGGTAGACCAGCGCGATCAGCACGATCACGGACGGGATCTCGCTGAAGGCCCAGGCGATGCCGCCCGCCGCGTTCTGGTCGGAGAGGGCGTCGATGCCGAGCGAGGCCGGCGGGTTCTTGTACGTTTCCACCAGCGGCTCGCTGGCCATCATCATCGCGATGCCGAAGAACGCGTGGAACGGCATTCCCGCGAACAGTTCCAGCATCCGCATGACGTAGCCGGGACGGTGCGGGCCCGGATCCACGCCCATGATCGGCCAGAAGAAGACCAGCCCCACCATCAGGAAGTGCACCATCATGCCGACGTGCCCGGCCTTCGACCCCATCAGGAAGTCGAAGAGCGACGAGAAGTACAGCGCGTAGAGGCTCGCGATGAACATGGAGATGGTGAACGCCGGGTGCGTGATGATCCTCATGTACCGGCTGTGCAGAAGCTTCAGGAGCAGTTCGCGGGGCCCGGTGGAGCCCCGCCGCGCCACCGGCAGCGCCCGCAGCGCCAGCGTCACCGGCGCCCCGAGCAACAGCAGGATCGGCGACAGCATGGAGATCACCATGTGCTGCACCATGTGCACGCTAAACATGACCATGCCGTAGTCGTTCAGCTTGGTGCACATCATCAGGGCGACACTCAGCACGCCCACCGCGAAGAACACCGTCCGGCTCACCGGCCACGCGTCCCCGCGCCGCCGGAGCCGCACCACGCCCCACCCGTACAGGCCGAGTGCCGCGAGGCAGCCGATCAGGAAGAAGGCGTCAGGAGAGTACTCCAAGCCCCGTCCCAGCGTGAACGGCGGCAGGTCCGTGGTCATGCCGTGCCCGCTGTGGTCCATCTGTGCACTCCTGGAGCCCGATTCGTGCTTGTTGTCCGCACCAGACTAGAACCGCCCCCGGTCGCGACTGCGACCGGGGGCGGATGTCACGGGAGGGAGTCGTCAGAGCACGCACTCGGCCTCGGCGTACCGGTCGGCCGGGACCGTCTTGAGGGTCTCCACGGCTTGCGCCAGCGGGACCATCGTGATGTCCGTGCCGCGCAGCGCCGTCATCATGCCGAACTCGCCGCGGTGCGCCGCCTCCACCGCGTGCCAGCCGAAGCGGGTGGCGAGGACCCGGTCGTACGCGGTCGGGGTGCCGCCGCGCTGGACGTGGCCGAGGATGACCGGGCGGGCCTCCTTGCCGAGGCGCCGCTCCAGCTCGGCGGAGAGCTGGTTGGCGATGCCGGTGAAGCGCTCGTGGCCGTAGATGTCGGTGCCGGCGGTCTTGAAGTCCATCGACCCCTCGCGCGGCTTCGCGCCCTCGGCCACCACCACGATCGCGAACCGCTTGCCGGCTTCGAACCGTGCGCCGACCCGGGAGGTCAGCTCGTCGATGTCGAAGGGGCGCTCGGGGACCACGACGGCGTGCGCGCCGGCGGCCATGCCGGAGTGCAGCGCTATCCAACCGGTGTGGCGGCCCATGACCTCCACGACGAGGACCCGCTGGTGGGACTCGGCGGTGGTCTTCAGCCGGTCGAGGGCCTCGGTGGCCACCGTGACGGCCGTGTCGAAGCCGAAGGTGACGTCGGTGGACGCGATGTCGTTGTCGATCGTCTTCGGCACGCCGACGATCGGGAGCCCCGCTTCGGAGAGCAGGTTCGCCGCCTTGAGGGTGCCTTCGCCGCCGATCGGGATGATGGCGTCGAGGCCCAGGTCGGCGACGTGGCCCTTGGCGCGCTCGACGCCGTCGACCAGGTGGGCGGGCTGGACCCGCGAGGAGCCGAGGATGGTGCCGCCCCGGGCCAGGATGCCGCCCACCGCGTCCAGGTCGAGCTTCCGGTAGTCGCACTCCAGAAGGCCCTTCCACCCGTCGTGGAAGCCGATGACTTCGTCACCGTGATCGACGACGGCGCGGTGGACGACGGAACGGATGACCGCGTTCAGACCGGGGCAGTCTCCGCCGGAGGTGAGCACGCCAATGCGCATAGCCCAAAAACCTTTGCAACGTGGGCCGACTCCCGGACCACGTCGTCCGGCTGGATCCCCGCCACCCTATCGCCGCAGGGTGGCGGGGCCGAACCAGATGTCCGCACAGTGGACAACGTACTTTCGTACGAGGGGCCCACGGCGGTGTGCGCCTTGACTCAGGAGGGCTGCGTGGCCGCCGCGATGCGCTCGGCGCGCAGCGCCTCGTACCAGCGGTCGTCGGTCGGCGGCAGCGCGTTCACGTCGAGGGCCAGCTTCAGGAGCAGATCGGCGATCTGCGGGTTCCGGGCCATGACGGGGCCGTGCATGTAGGTGCCGAAGACGGTGTCGTTGTACGCGCCCTCGGTGCCGTCCCCGGTCCCGTTCCCGTTGCCGAAGACGGTCCGGGCGAAGGGCCGGGCCGTCGGGCCGAGGTGGGTGATGCCCTGGTGGTTCTCGAAACCGGTCAGCTGGGGGAGGCCCAGGCGCGGGTCGATGTCCGCGAGGACGTCGCCGACGCACCGCTCGCCCTCGCCGCGGGTCGAGATCACGTCGATCAGGCCGAGGCCCGTCTCGCGCTCGCCGAGGTCGTTGATGAACTCGTGGCCCAGGATCTGGTACCCGGCGCAGACCGAGAAGATGATCGCACCGTTGGCGGCGGCGCGGCTGAGCCCGCCGTCCCGCCGCAGTCGCTCGGCCGCGAGCCGCTGCGGACGGTCCTCGCCGCCGCCGATCAGGTAGATGTCGCCCGAGGTCGGGACCGGCTGGTCGCTGCGGACGTCGACGCGCTCGACGTTGAGGCCGCGCTGGTGGGCGCGGCGCTCGACGACGAGGACGTTGCCCTGGTCGCCGTAGGTGCTGAGCAGGTCCGGGTAGACCCAGACCAGGCGCAGGCTGCTGTCACTCATGCTGCAAGTCCTCTACGGGTCAGTTGCCGACGCGGCGGCGTACGTCCTGGAAGGCGGTGTAGTTGGCGATCAGCTCGACCTGCCCGGGCGGGGCCATGGAGACGGCCTCGTCGAGGGTCTCGCAGACGCGGAAGTCCACGCCCGCGACCTCCAGCCGGACCGCCAGGTCGAGCCGGCGGTCGCCGATCACCATGATCGGGTGGCCGGCGAGCCGGCCGTAGTCCACGTCCCACAGCCAGGAGGTGTCCGTGCCGTCGGCACCCCGTGCGTTGACCGAGAGGATCACCGGTGCGGGCGGCCCGTCGATGAGGGAAAACGTTTCGAGCCAGCCGGCCGGGTTCTTCGCGAGGAGCAGACGCAGCTCGCGCCCCTGGAAGGACACCACGTCGTAGCGTCCGGCGACGGCCTGCACCTGGTACATCCGCTCCAGGGCGACCTGCGGCGGCACGCCGAAGACGGCGGCCACGGCGGCCGAGGTGGCGGCGTTCGCCTTGTTGGCGCGTCCGGGCAGCTGGAGGCGGATCGGCCAGGCCGAACCGTGCGGGTCGAGCACGTGGTCGCCGCTGAGGGCCCAGCTCGGCGCGGGACGCCGGAATCCGCACTCGCCGCAGAACCAGTCGTCGCCCGGACGCTGCATCACACCGCCGCAGGCGGGGCAGGACCAGGCGTCGTCCTTCCACTCCTGGCCGGCCGCGACCCACACCACATTGGTGGAGGAGGAGGCGGCCCACACGATCAGCGGGTCGTCGGCGTTGGCGATGACCACCGCCTTGGTGCCGCTGAGGCCCTCCCGCCACTTCTCGGCGAGCATCCGGGTCTCGGCCGCGCGGTCGAGCTGGTCGCGGGAGAGGTTGAGCAGCGCGATCGCCTTGGGCGTGGTGTCCCGGGCGACGCCTGCGAGGTACTTCTCGTCGACCTCGATCACGCCGTACTTGGAGTCCGAGCCGCCGGCCAGCGCCGAGGTGATGCCGGCGGGCATGTTGGCGCCCAGGGCGTTCGAGACGACGGGGCCGCTGGCGCGCAGCGCTTCGGCGATCAGCCGGGTCGTCGTGGTCTTGCCGTTCGTCGCCGACACCAGGACGACGTCCAGATGCTGCGCGAGCCGACCGAGAAGGTCCGGGTCGAGCTTCAACGCCACCCGGCCGCCGATCACCGATCCGCTGCCGCGTCCCGCCGCGCGCGACACCGCGGCCGCGGCCTTGCCCGCCGTCACGGCCAGCTTGGCGCGCGGCGACAGCGGCTCTGGATTACCGGGGTGTCCTGACATCGTTCTTGTTCCTCCTTGCGTCGGTCCGGGCTCAGCCTATCGAGATCCGGCCAGCAGCCCGAACAGCGGCACCGGGCTGCGGTCCTGTGAAACGACGAGGTCACGGCGGACCGTACCCTTACGGCCATGCGAAACCGGCCCATCCCCGGCAGTTCCGGCCTCGTCCGAGCGATGACGCTCCTCGGCGACCCCGTGCTGCACCGCCCCTGCGAGCCCGTCACCGACTTCGGTCCCGAACTGGCCCGACTCGTCGAGGACATGTTCGCCACGATGTACGCGGCGCACGGCGTCGGCCTCGCGGCGAACCAGGTGGGCGTGGGGCTGCGGGTCTTCGTGTACGACTGCCCCGATGACGAGGACGTCCGTCACCTGGGCCACGTGGTCAACCCGCGCCTGGTGGAGGCGGACGGCGACCTGATCCGCGGCCCCGAGGGCTGTCTCTCGCTGCCGGGCCTGGAGGCGCCGACGCCTCGCTTCGACCGTGCGGTGGTGGAGGGCGTGCTCCTCGACGGCACTCCGATGCGGATCGAGGGCACGGGCTTCTTCGCCCGCTGCCTCCAGCACGAGACGGACCACCTGGCGGGCGGGGTCTACGCGGACCGCGTCACCGGGTGGCGCAAGTCACGTCTGCTGCGCGCGATCCGCAGGCAGCCCTGGGGAGACGCGGCGTCCGTGCGGGGCTGAGCCCGCCGCGGGACGGTACTGCTAGAACCCCGGCCCGCCGGGGAGGTCATCGGCGTCGGCGAGCCGGCCCCACAGCAGGTCCGCCAGGGTCTTGACGAGTTCGGCGCGGGAGCAGGGGCGCTCGCCGAGCCACCAGTCACCGGCCGCGTGCATCATGCCGACGATGCCGTGGCCCCAGATCCGGGCCCGGGCCTCGCCGCCGGGTCCCAGGTCGACGCGTTCGGCGATGACCTGACCCAGTTCCTCTCCCATTCTGCGGAGCAGGGGGGCCGAGTGGCGGCCGACGTCGAAGCCCTGCTCGGTCTGGTGGGGCTCCTCCGCCGGGTGCATGAGGAAGCGGTAGACCTGGGGCATCGCCTCGATGGAGGCCAGGTAGGTGTCGAGGGTGGCCTCGACCCGGCGCCGCCGGTCGGCCGGGGCGTCGAGGGAGGCGCGGAGCGAGGCGAGGAGCGCGTCCGTGTGGCGGGTGGCGAGGGCGCGGTACAGGCCGCCCTTGTCGCCGAAGTGGCGGTAGAGGATCGGCTTGGTGATGCCGGCCTCGGCCGCGATCGCGTTCATGGACGCCTGGGGGCCGTCCCGGAGCACCACCCGGTCCGCCGCCTCCAGCAGTTCGCGGCGCCGCTGCTCGGCGGACGTCTGCTGGTCGGTGGTCCGGTGTGCGATGTCCATGGGTGCGTCTCCCCGCCCGTGCGATTCGTGAGGCTGTCGCAACGTAACACCAGGTGGGGGTCCTGCGTCGATCTCGGAGAATCGTTCCCTCGCAGGTTGACAGTCTCTACCGGCCGGTAACAGACTGGTGTTACCGCAAGTAACGTCATGCTGGGAGGGAACATGGGCGAGTTCGCGCTCGAACTCAACGAGGACCAGAAGCAGGTCCGCGACTGGCTCCACGGCTTCGCCGCCGATGTGATGCGCCCCGCGGCGGCCGAGTGGGACGAGCGCGAGGAGACGCCCTGGCCGATCATCCAGGAAGCGGCCAAGCTCGGCATCTACTCCCTCGACTTCTACGCCCAACAATTCTTCGACCCGACCGGCCTCGGCATCCCGATGGCCATGGAGGAGCTCTTCTGGGGCGACGCCGGCATCGCCCTCTCCATCGTCGGCACCGGCCTCGCCGCCGTCGGGGTCCTCGCCAACGGCACCGAGGAACAGATCGGCACCTGGGTCCCGCAGATGTACGGCGACGCCGACGACGTCAAGGTCGCCGCCTTCTGCTCCTCCGAGCCCGACGCCGGCTCCGACGTCGCCTCCATGCGGACCCGTGCCGTGTACGACGGGGCCAAGGACGAGTGGATCCTCAACGGAACCAAGACCTGGGCCACCAACGGCGGCATCGCCAACGTCCACGTAGTCGTGGCCGTCGTGGAACCGGAACTCGGCTCCAAGGGCCACGCCTCCTTCATCGTGCCGCCGAACACCCCCGGCCTCTCCCAGGGCCAGAAGTTCCAGAAGCACGGCATCCGGGCCTCCCACACCGCCGAGGTCGTCCTGGAGGACGTCCGGATCCCCGGCCACTGCCTCCTCGGCGGCAAGGAGAAACTGGACGAGCGGCTCGCCCGGGCCCGGGAGAAGGCCAAGGCGGGCGGCGGGGAGAGGGTGAAGAACGCGGCCATGGCCACCTTCGAAGCCTCCCGCCCGGCCGTCGGCGCCATGGCCGTCGGCACCGCCCGCGCCGCCTACGAGGTCGCCCTCGACTACGCCAAGACCCGCGTCCAGTTCGGCCGCCCGATCATCGAGAACCAGGGCGTCGCCTTCCAGCTCGCCGACATGGCCACCCAGATCGACGCGGCCCGTCTCCTCGTGTGGCGGGCCTCCTGGATGGCGACCGCGGGCAAGCCCTTCACCGCGGCCGAGGGCTCCATGTCCAAGCTCTACGCGAGCGAGGTCGCCAAGCAGGTCACGGCCCAGGCCATTCAGATCCTCGGCGGGAACGGCTACACCCGCGAGTACCCGGTGGAACGCATGCACCGCGACGCCGCCATCTACACGATCTTCGAAGGCACGAGCGAGATCCAGCGGATGGTGATCAGCCGCGCCCTCGCGAAGTAGTCGGCGACCGGCGGCGGGCTGCCCCCGGCCTCCGGGGTCGGGGGCGCCCCCGCGCAGTGGACCGTGTGGGTCCGCCCGCCCGTACGGCCCGCGGGCGGCGGATCGGAGGTGCGGCACGGGGCGTCCGGCCGGCAGGGCGTCGAGGGGCGGCACCGACGGCACCCGGCTCCAGGGTCGACCGGAGCGCCTCCCGGGAGCCGCGGAAGGCAGCGGCGGGGGAAGGTACGTGACCCACCCGGTCGATTCGAGCCAACACACCTATTCAGGCCGGGTGTTCCGCCCCCGCTGTCCGTGCGCCCCCTCCCGGGGAAGAATCACCGGGCCGATGACGATCAAGGGGTGACCGCACATGACCACCACCACCCGGACCGAAGCCCCCGCACTCACGGGACTTCCGTTCCTCGGTTCCATGCTCGACCTGAAGAACGACTCGCTGGGCACCTTCCTGCGGGCCCGGCGCGACCACGGCGACGTCGTGAAGATCACCGCGGGCCCGCCCGGGCTCCGCGCCACCGTCTACGGCGTCTTCTCCGCCGAGGGCGCCCAGCAGGTCCTCGCCGGTGAGTCCGCCAACTTCCGCAAGGACAACGCCTTCTACCAGGAGGTTCGGGAGTCCTTCGGCAACGGCCTGCTCACCAGCCAGGACGAGGACTACCTCCGTCAGCGCAGACTGGTCCAACCCCTCTTCACCAAGCGCCGCGTCGACGGCTATGCCGCCGCCATCGCCACCGAGGTCGCCACCCTCACCGGGGAGTGGCAGGACGGTGGAGCCACGACGGTCGACGTCCACCAGGAGATGACCCGCCTCGCCCTGCGCGCCGTCTCCCGGATCCTCTTCGGCACGGACGTCGACACCGCCGTCGAGATCGTCGAGCGAAGCTTCCCCGAACTCGGCGCCTATGTGCTGAGCCGCGGCTACTCCCCGCTCAAGGTCCCGCGCGACTGGCCCACACCCGGCAACCGCAGGGCGGCCGTCGTCCACCGGGCGCTGTACGAGGTCTGCGACCGGATCATCGCGGAACGGCGCGACTCCGACCGGGCCTCCGCGGACGGGGACGACCTCCTCACCCTCCTCATCGGCGCCGAGAGCGCCGAGGACGGCAGTTTCGACGCCACCGAACTGCGCGAGCAGGTCCTGGTCTTCCTGCTCGCCGGACACGAGACCACCGCCACCTCCCTCGGCTTCGCCCTCCACCTCCTCGCCCGCCATCCGGAGGTGTTGAAGCGGGCCCACGAAGAGGTCGACCGGGTCCTCGGCGACCGCACGCCCCGAGCGGCCGACCTCGATGCGCTGCCCTACGTCACCCGGGTCCTCAAGGAGGCCATGCGCCTGTTCCCCGCCGCTCCGGTCATCGGCCGGCGCGCGGTCGCCGCCACGGAGGTCGGCGGCGTCCTCATCCCCGCCGGCGCGGACGTCATCGTCGCCCCCTGGGTCACCCACCGGCACCCCGCCTACTGGGAGGACGCGGAGCGCTTCGACCCGGACCGCTTCACGCCCGAAGCGGAGGCCGCCCGTCCCCGGTACGCCTGGTTCCCCTTCGGCGGAGGGCCCCGCGCCTGCATCGGCCAGCACTTCTCGATGCTGGAATCGGTGATCGCCCTCGCGATGATCCTCCAGAGGTACGGCTTCGAGGCCGTCGACACCGAGGTGCCCGTCAGTTCCGCGATCACCCTCCAGGTCACGGGCCCGGCCCGTTGCCGTCTGGTGCCGAGGGTCGGGTAGCCGTTCAGACCCGGGCGTGGCCCGGCCCGGCGGACCGGGCCGCGCCCCCATCACGGTCGCGTCGCGACGACGACCGTGGCCCACCACTCCTCGGAGGTGACGACCCGCGGTGCCAGGCCCGTTGCCGACAGCACCGCGGCGGCGGCCTCCGCCTGCCGCTCGCTCGTCTCCATCAGCAGGTGCCCGCCCGGGGCCAGCCACTCCGGCGCCTCGGCGGCGACCCGCCGCAGCACCGCGAGCCCGTCCGCCCCGCCGTCCAGGGTGACGAGCGGTTCGTGGTCGCGGGCCTCGGGCGGCAGCAGCTCCACCTCACCGGTCGGCACGTAGGGCACGTTCGCGACCATGACCGCGACCCGGCCCCGCAGCCCGGACGGCAACGGTGCGAAGAGGTCCCCCTCGTACACCCGGCCGCCGCGCGGTTCGACGTTCCGCCGGGCGCAGTGCACCGCCGCCGGCTCGATGTCCGAGGCGTGCACCTCCGCCCCCTCCACACCGGCGAGCAGCACCGCCGCCGCCGCGCCGGAGCCACAGCACAGGTCCACGCAGACGGCGCCGGGGGGCGCCAGTTCCACCGCGTGCCCGACGAGGAACTCCGTGCGCCGCCGCGGCACGAAGACGCCGGCGTCGACCTCGATCCGCAGGCCGGCGAAGTCCGCCCACCCCACGACGTGTTCCAGGGGGAGGCCGGAGGAGCGCCGCTCCACCATCAGTTCCAGCTCGGCGGGCCCGGTGGCGGTCGAGAGGAGCATCTCCGCCTCCTCCTCGGCGAAGACGCATCCGGCGGCCCGCAGTCGCTCGACGACGCCTGCGCGGCTCCCGGCGTCAGACAAGCTGTGCCTCGATCGCCGCCACGACCTCGGGCGCCTCCGGCTCGGTGCGCGGACGGAAGCGGGTGATCCGGCCGTCGCGGCCGATCAGGAACTTCTCGAAGTTCCACTGCACGTCGCCGGCCTCGCCCTCGGCGTCGGCGACCTGCACCAGTTCGGAGTAGAGCGGGTGGCGGTCGGCACCGTTGACGTCCGCCTTCTCCAGGAGCGGGAAGGACACGCCGTACGTCGCCGAACAGAAGGTCGCGATCTCCTCGGCGCTGCCGGGCTCCTGGCCCGCGAACTGGTTGCAGGGCACGCCGAGCACGGTGAAGCCGCGCTCCCCGTAGGCCTTCTGCAGTCGCTCCAGCCCCGCGTACTGGGGGGTCAGACCGCACCGGGAGGCGACGTTCACCACCAGGACCGCGTGGTCCCGGTAGTCGGCGAGCGAGACCGTTTCGCCGGTCAGGGACTTCAGCGGGATGTCGTACAGGCTCATGGCTTCTCCTCGTCGGAATGGGGTTTGATCTCAACATGGGAGACGAACCACTGGCAATCGCGATCGACCCCACGCCGGACGGAGGGCCGCGCCGGGTGCGCTGCCGCCTCTGCGGCCGGCCCCTGACCGGCGCGGACTCCCGACGCACGGGCCTGGGACCCGCCTGCAACGCCAAACTGCACCCTCCGGCCCCGGACGTCCGGACCCGCCGCCACGAGGTGGAGCAGGACGCCCTTCCCGGCCTGGACCCCTCCCCGTCCCCTTGAGACGACGGCGGCGGAGGCCATCGGCCCCGCCCCGCGAGGAGCGGTGGCGCACGACGGGCCGGCGGCGCGGGTCAGACCTTCCTGAACAGCCCCTCCTGGACCACCGACACCAGCAGCCGGCCCTCCCGGTCGTAGATCCTGCCCCGCGCCAGCCCCCGGCCGCCCGTGGCGACGGGGGACTCCTGGTCGTACAGGAACCACTCGTCCGCGCGGAAGGGGCGGTGGAACCACATCGCGTGGTCCAAGGAGGCCATGTCGAAGCCGCGCGGGCCCCACAGCGGTTCCACCGGGATCCGGACCGCGTCCAGGAGCGTCATGTCCGAGGCGTACGTCAGGGCACAGGTGTGGACCAGCGGGTCGTCGCCCAGCGGCCCCACGGCCCTCATCCAGACCGCGGAGCGGGGGTCCGCTCCCTTGACCTCCTCCGGGGTCCAACGCAGCCGGTCCACGTACCGGATGTCGAAGGGCTGCCGGCGCGCCATCCGCTCCAGGGCCTCCGGCAGCGCGCCCAGGTGCTGGCGGATCTCGTCGGCGAGGTTCGGCAGGCTCTCCGGGTCGGTCAGGTGCCGCGGCGGCAGTTGGTGGGCGAAGGCGCCCTCCTCGGGCTTGTGGAAGGAGGCCGTCAGATTGAAGATGGTCCGCCCTTCCTGCACCGCAGTGACCCGGCGGGTCGTGAAGGAGCGTCCGTCCCGCACCCGTTCCACCTGGTACACGATCGGCACCCCGGGGCGCCCCGGCCGCAGGAAGTAGGCGTGCAGCGAGTGCACCGGCCGGTCGCGGCCCGTGGTGCGACCGGCCGCCACCAGGGCCTGCCCGGCGACCTGCCCGCCGAAGACCCGTTGCAGCGACTCCTGAGGGCTCCGCCCACGGAAGATGTTGACCTCGATCTGCTCCAGGTCGAGCAGGTCGACGAGCCCCTCGGCGGGATTGGTCACCACTGCGCTCCTCTACAGCTGTCCGACGGACGTCACGCGCACCACCGCACGGCCCTCCTCGTCGGAGGCCGCGAGGTCCACCTCCGCGCTGATGCCCCAGTCATGGTCGCCGTTGGGGTCGGCGAAGGTCTGCCGGACGCGCCAGAGGCCGTGCGCGGCGTCCTCCTCGATCGCGATCAGCTTCGGGCCGCGCGCGTCGGGACCGGTGCCGAGGTCGTCGTACTCGTCCCAGTAGGCGTCCATCGCCTCGCCCCAGGCGTCCGCGTCCCAGCCGGACTCGGCGTCCAGCTCGCCCAGCGCGTCCACGTTGTCGAGGGCCGCCAGTTCCACCCGGCGGAACAGGGCGTTGCGCACCAGGACCCGGAAGGCCCGGGCGTTCGACGTGACCGGCTTGACCTGGTCGGCCTTCTCCTGGGCCTCCTCCGCCGTCTGGACCTCCGGGTTGGCCAGCTGCTCCCACTCGTCGAGCAGCGAGGAGTCGACCTGGCGCACCATCTCGCCCAACCAGGCGATCAGGTCCTCCAGGTCCTCCGTCTTCAGGTCGTCCGGGATGGTGTGGTCGAGCGCCTTGTACGCGCTCGCGAGGTACCGCAGCACGATGCCCTCGGTCCGCGCCAGCTCGTACCAGGAGGTGAACTCGGTGAAGGAGAGCGCCCGTTCGTACATGTCGCGGATGACCGACTTCGGCGACACCGGGTGGTCGCCGACCCACGGGTGCGAAGTCCGGTAGACGTTGTAGGCGTGCCAGAGCAGCTCCTCCAGCGGCTTCGGGTACGAGATGTCCTGGAGCCGTTCCATCCGCTCCTCGTACTCGACGCCGTCCGCCTTCATCTGCCCGACGGCCTCCCCGCGCGCCTTGTTCTGCATCGCCGCGAGGATCTGCCGCGGGTCGTCCAGCGTCGACTCGACGACGGACACCATGTCCAAGGCGTACGAGGGGGACTCCTGGTCCAGCAGGTCGAACGCGGCCAGTGCGAACGTCGACAGCGGCTGGTTGAGGGCGAAGTCCTGTTGGAGGTCGACCGTCAGCCGGATCGTGCGGCCCTCGGCGTCCGGTTCCGCCAGCTGCTCCACCACGCCGCCGTCGAGCAGCGAGCGGTAGATCGCGATGGCCCGGCGGATGTGCCGCAGCTGCGCCTTGCGCGGCTCGTGGTTGTCCTCCAGCAGCTTGCGCATGGCTTCGAAGGCGTTCCCCGGCCGGGCGATCACCGAGAGCAACATGATGTTGGTGACCTTGAAGCGTGAGGTCAGCGGTTCCGGCTCGGCCTCGATCAGCTTCTCGAAGGTCGACT
Source organism: Streptomyces sp. NPDC058872 (assembly GCF_042743065.1). Classification (NCBI taxonomy): domain Bacteria; kingdom Bacillati; phylum Actinomycetota; class Actinomycetes; order Kitasatosporales; family Streptomycetaceae; genus Streptomyces; species Streptomyces sp. NPDC058872. The sequence goes on along the minus strand of NZ_JBHYMK010000029.1, from coordinate 51,598 downwards.
CGCTCCAGGCCACGAAACCCTCCGGGGCCTTCTTGCGGACCACCTTGCGGCGCTTCTTCGGGTCGTCTCCGGCCTTCGCGAGCGCCTTCTCGTTCTCGATGACGTGCTCGGGGGCCTGTGCCACCACGAAACCGGCGGTGTCGAAGCCGGCCCGACCGGCACGACCCGCGATCTGGTGGAACTCACGGGCGCGCAGCGTGCGCACCCGGTTGCCGTCGTACTTGGTGAGCGCGGTGAAGAGCACCGTGCGGATCGGCACGTTCACGCCGACGCCGAGCGTGTCGGTCCCGCAGATCACCTTCAGGAGGCCCGCCTGGGCCAGCTTCTCCACGAGCCGCCGGTACTTCGGGAGCATGCCCGCGTGGTGCACGCCGATGCCGTGGCGGACGTAGCGGGACAGGTTCTGGCCGAACTTGGTGGTGAACCGGAAATTGCCGATCAGCTCGGCGATCCGGTCCTTCTCCTCGCGCGTGCACATGTTGATGCTCATCAGGGACTGCGCCCGCTCGACGGCCTGCGCCTGGGTGAAGTGCACGATGTAGACCGGGGCCTGCTTGGTCTCCAGGAGCTCGGTCAGGGTGTCCGTGATGGGGGTCAGCCGGTACTCGTAGGAGAGGGGCACCGGGCGGGTCGCGGAGCGGACCACCGAGGTCGGCCGCCCGGTCCGCCGGGTCAGGTCCTTCTCGAACATCGACACGTCGCCGAGGGTCGCCGACATGAGGACGAACTGGGCCTGGGGCAGTTCGAGCAGCGGGATCTGCCAGGCCCAGCCGCGGTCCTGCTCGGCGTAGAAGTGGAACTCGTCCATGACGACCTGGCCGATGTCGGCGTCCTTGCCGTCCCGGAGCGCGATCGAGGCGAGCACCTCCGCCGTGCAGCAGATCACCGGTGCGTCCGCGTTCACGGAGGCGTCGCCGGTCAGCATGCCGACGTTCTCCGTGCCGAAGAGCTTGCACAGGTCGAAGAACTTCTCCGACACCAGCGCCTTGATCGGCGCGGTGTAGAAGGTGACCTGGTCGTTGGCGAGCGCGGTGAAGTGCGCACCGGCCGCGACCAGCGACTTCCCGGATCCGGTGGGTGTGGACAAGATCACGTTGGCCCCGGAGACGACCTCGATCAGCGCCTCTTCCTGGGCCGGATAGAGCGTGATGCCCCGGTCCTCGGCCCAGGAGGAGAAGGCCTCGAAGAGGGCGTCGGGGTCGGCGGTCGGCGGCAGCTGATCGATAAGGGTCACGTCCCCATCTTGCCTGGATTCCGAGCGGATGAGGGAACCGGCCATCCGCCGTCTTGATCACGGACGGTAGGCTCGTCCGTCGACCGGTCGTCAACTGGACGTCGGCAGGGGAGAAACGGGGCGGGCCAATCATGATGGGACCGGCGCACTCGCTGTCCGGAGCGGCGGCCTGGCTGGGTGTCGGAGCGGCCTCGGCCGCCTTCGACCACCCGATGCCCTGGCCGGTTCTCATCGTCGGTGCGCTCATCTGCGCGGGTGCCGCGCTCGCGCCCGACCTCGACCACAAGTCGGCAACCATCTCGCGCGCCTTCGGTCCGGTCTCCCGGGGCCTGTGCGAGATCGTCGACAAACTGTCGTACGCCGTCTACAAGGCCACCCGCTCCTCCTCCGACCCCCGCCGGTCGGGCGGGCACCGGACGCTCACCCACACCTGGCTGTGGGCGGTCCTGATCGGAGCCGGGGCGTCCGCCGCCGCGGTCACCGGTGGTCGCTGGGCCGTCCTCGCGATCCTCTTCGTGCACCTGGTCCTCGCGGTGGAGGGCCTGCTGTGGCGGGCCGCCCGGGTGTCCAGCGACGTCCTGGTCTGGCTGCTGGGCGCCACCAGCGCCTGGATCCTCGCCGGTGTCCTCGACCAGCCGGGCAACGGTTCGGACTGGTTCTTCACCGGCCCGGCACAGGAGTACCTGTGGCTGGGCCTGCCGATCGTCCTCGGCGCCCTCGTCCACGACATCGGCGACGCCCTGACCGTTTCCGGCTGCCCGATCCTCTGGCCCATCCCCGTCGGCCGCAAGCGCTGGTACCCGGTGGGACCGCCCAAGGGGATGCGCTTCCGGGCCGGCAGCTGGGTGGAGGTCAAGGTCCTGATGCCCGCCTTCATGGTCCTGGGCGGGATCGGCGGCGCCGCCGCGCTCAATTTCTTCTAGGGCGCGCGCCCGACGCGCCACACGGAGCTCCGGCGCGCCCCCGGTCCGGCCACCGGGGCCCCGGTGGCCGGACCCCGGCCGGGAGACGGCCCTGCCTCACCCGTGCCAGGACCGCCACAGCGCCGCGTACGTCCCTCCTGCCTCGACCAGCTCCTCGTGGCTGCCCAGCTCGCTGATCCGGCCCCCCTCGACCACGGCGATCAGATCGGCGTCGTGTGCCGTGTGCAGCCGGTGGGCGATCGCCACCACCGTCCGCCCGTCCAGGACCCGGGCGAGCGACCGCTCCAGGTGCCGGGCCGCTCGCGGGTCGAGCAGCGAGGTCGCCTCGTCCAGGACCAGGATGTGCGGGTCGGCGAGGACCAGACGGGCCAGTGCGACCTGCTGGGCCTGTGCCGGGGTCAGCGCCCGGCCGCCCGAGCCCACCTCGGCGTCCAGGCCTCCGTCGAGGCCCCGGGCCCACCCCTCCGCGTCCACCGCGGCGAGCGCGGCCCACAGCTCGGGATCGGTGGCTCCGACCCTGGCGAGCAGCAGGTTGTCCCGGAGCGAACCCACGAAGACGTGGTGCTCCTGGTTCACCAGGGCCACGTGCTCACGGACCCGCTCGGCGGGCATCCGCGCCAGCTCGGCCGAACCGAGCGTCACCGAGCCGGTCCGCGGGGCGTAGACGCCCGCGAGCAGACGGCCCAGCGTGGACTTGCCGGCACCGGACGGGCCGACCAGGGCGATCCGAGTGCCGGGCTCCACCTTCAGGGACACCTCGTGCAGCACGTCGACGCCCTCGCGGTAGCCGAACCGCACCCCGTCCGCGCGCACCGCCCGGCCCTCGGGGCGCGCATCGCCGTCCCCCGCGTCCGGCTCGACGTCCCGCACGCCGACCAACCGGGCCAGCGACACCTGTGCGACCTGGAGCTCGTCGTACCAGCGGAGCACGATCCCGATCGGGTCCACCAGCATCTGTGCGAGCAGCGCCCCCGTGGTCAGCTGTCCCACGTCGATCCAGCCCCGCAGCACGAACGCGCCACCGAGCAGGAGCACCGCGCAGAGCACCGTCACATGGGTGAGGTTGACGACGGGGAAGAGCACCGAGCGCAGGAACAGCGTGTAGCGCTCCCACGCCACCCACTCCGAGATCCGCCGGTCCGAGAGCGCGATCCGCCGTGCGCCGAGGCGGTGCGCCTCCACCGTCCGGCCCGCGTCGACCGTCTCGGCGAGCGCCGCGGCCACCGCCGCGTACCCCGCGGATTCCGAGCGGTACGCGGAGGGGGCCCGCTTGAAGTACCAGCGGCAGCCCACGACGAGGAGCGGCACGGCGAGCAGCGCGGCGAGCGCGAGCAGCGGCGAGGTCACCGTGAGCCCGCCCAGCAACAGCCCGGCCCAGACGATGCCGATGGCGAGCTGGGGAACGGCCTCGCGCATCGCGTTGGCGAGCCGGTCCACGTCCGTGGTGATCCGGGACAGCAAGTCGCCCGTCCCGGCCCGTTCGAGCACGCCCGGGGGCAGGCCGACGGCGCGGACGAGGAAGTCCTCGCGCAGGTCCGCGAGCATCTCCTCGCCCAGCACGGCGCCGCGCAACCGGACCAGCCGCACGAAGAGGGTCTGGACGAGCAGCGCCCCGACGAACAGCGCGACCGTACGCTCCAGATGAAGCTCCTGCGCCCCCTGGGCGAGCCCGTCCACCACCGATCCGAGCAGGTACGGGCCGACCATCGAGGCGATGACGGCCACCGCGTTCACCCCGATGAGCAGCGCGAACGCCCTCCGGTGCCGACCGAGCAGCTCGCGGACGTAAGCGCGGACGGTGGTGGTCGAGGCGACGGGCAGCGTCGTCGCCGTCTTCGGAGCGGCCGGGTCGTACTCCGGCGGCGCCAGGCCGATCATGCCGATTTTCCTTCCAGTGGTTCCGGTGCGACCGCGGCGGGCGCGCCCGCCCCCCGGGGCGCGGCGGCGAGTTCCCCGTCCGCCTCGCGGGTGACCACCGCGCGGTAGCGGGGCTCTTCGGCGAGCAGTTCCCGATGGGTGCCGACGGCGACGGCCTGGCCCTCGTGGACCAGGACCACCCGGTCGGCACGGTCCAGGAGCAGCGGCGAGGAGGAGAGGACCACAGTGGTCCTGGCTTCCCGGAGCTCCCTGATCCCAGCGGCCACCCGGGCCTCGGTGTGGGCGTCCACCGCCGAGGTGGGCTCGTCGAGGACCAGCACCTCCGGGTCGGTGACCAGGGACCGGGCCAGCGCCAACCGCTGGCGCTGGCCGCCGGAGAGCGACCTGCCCCGCTCGGTGATGCGGGCGCGCATCGGGTCTCCGCCGGTGTCGACGGAGGCCTGTGCCAGCGCGTCGAGGACGTCGTCGCAACGGGCGGCGGAGAGCGCCGCCTCGGCGCGGACGTTCCCCGAAGCGGGCACGTCGAGCAGCTCGCGGAGGGTACCGGAGAGCAGGACCGGGTCCTTGTCCTGGACGAGGACGACGGCACGCGCCGCTTCCAGCGGCAGTTCGTCGAGCGGTACCCCGCCGAGCAACACCGAGGCGTGGTCGGCTTCCGGTTCGACCGGATGGCCGCCGAGCCGGTCGGCGAGCCGGCCGGCCACGTCCGGGTCGCCGCAGACCACCGCGGTGAACAGGCCGGCCGGGGCGCGCAGTCCGGTCAAGGGGTCGTACAGGTCGTCCTGCACCCGGTGCTCCCCGCGTTCCTCCTGCGGGGCGGCGACCGAGGCGCGGGTCAGCGAGAGGACCCGCGCGGCCCGCTTCGCGGACGGCCGCGAGAAGGAGAAGGCCATCGCGATCTCCTCGAAGTTCCGCAGCGCGTGGTGGGTGAGGGCCACGGCGCCGTAGACCGTGACGAGCTCGCCGACCTCGATCCGTCCGGCAAGGGCCAGGCCGGTGCCGTGGCCCACCACGACGATGAGGAGCAGACCCGGCAGCACGACCTGGATCGCGGCGATCAGCGCCCACATCCGCGCACTGTGCACGGCGGCCCTGCGCACCTCCTGGGAAGCGGCGCGGTAGCGGCCGAGGAACAGTTCTTCGCCCCCGATGCCGCGCAGCACCCGCAGCCCGGCGACCGTGTCGGAGGCGAGCTCGGTCGCCCTCCCCGCCTTCTCGCGCTGGACGTCCGCACGGCGGGTCGCGCGGGGGAGGAGCGGAAGCGCGGCCAGGGCGAGCACCGGGACGCCGACGGCCACCACGACGCCCAGGGCCGGTTGGTAGACCGTGAGGCCGACACAGATGATCACCAGGGTGACGGCAGCCGCCGCGAACCGGGAGAGCGCCTCGACGAACCAGCCGATCTTCTCGACGTCACCCGTGGAGACGGCGACGACCTCTCCCGCGGCCACCCGCCGGGTCAGGACGGAGCCCAGCTCCGCGGTCTTCCGGGAGAGGAGCTGCTGCACCCGGGCGGCAGCGGTGATCCAGTTGGTGACGGCGGTGCGGTGCAGCATCACGTCCCCGGTCGCGATCGCGGCTCCGAGGGCCACCAGCAGCGCTCCGGCGGCGGCGAGCCGGTCGCCGTCGCGGTCGACGACCGCCTGTACGGCCAGGCCGACGCCGAGCGGCAGGCCGGCGATGCCCAGGTGGTGCAGCAGTCCCCAGAGCAAGGACTTCACCTGCCCGGCGAGCTGTTGGCGACCGAGCCAGAGGAGGAACCGGGTGCCCGAACGGACGTCGGGGACGCCCGGATCGGCGTAGGGAAGATCTCGAATCTGCATGGCGTCCCAGGGTCTCCGGGTCTGAGGGGGATCGCGCGCCGGAGGTGTGCGACGGCGGTGTGGAAGCCGTGCAAGGTTCGCTCTTCCCCCGCCCGGCGGCAATCGAATTTCCCGGTGGGAAACGGATCGCGCCATGCGCCGCACGTCGTCCCCGGGCCCGCGCGGCGGTGACCGCGGTGCCCCCTCTTCCGCCGGGGCGGCGCCGGTTCTCCCGGTTTCCGGGCGGTGTTCCCGCGCTGCCGGGACGCGCGGCCGTGCGCCCCTCCGCACCGCGCGGGTGACCCTCTGGGTGCGGGCGCCGCCGCCCGCTCAGGAGGGCTTCGTCGAGTCCACGCCGGCACGCGCCGCGAGCCATGCGCCGCGGGTGAAGTCGGGGATCTCCTGAGGAGCCCCCTGCGCCTTGATCGAGGCGTGGCTCAGCGGCAGCGGTGCCGTCCAGGTGGCGGCGTCGTACACGTCGAAGTCCGGAGGGAGCCCCAACTGGAGGCACTGCATCAGGCGGTACACCATGATGTAGTCCATGCCTCCGTGCCCACCCGGCGGGTCGGCGTGTTCCTTCCAGAGCCAGTGGTCGAACTCGGCCGCGTAGGCACCGAAGTCCCCCCACTGGTCGTCCTTGTGGTCCGGTTCCAGGTAGATCCGTGCCGGGTAGTCCTCGAAGATCCCCCGGGTGCCGCCCAGGCTGTTGATCCTGTTGTACGGGTGCGGCGTGGAGACGTCGTGCTCCAACCGGATCAGCCGTCCCTTGGCCGTCTGGAGGAGGCTGATCGTCCGGTCGCCGTTGACGTAGGTCTCCTTCCAGCTCGGGTCACCGGACGGCACGCGTGCCGCACGGTACTCGGCGAGCCCCAGCGCCGGAGTGGCGAAACTGCTGATGGTCAGCGCCCGGTCGCCCCGGTTGAGGTCCATGTAGCCGGCCACGGGGCCGAAGCCGTGGTTCGGGTAGAGGTCACCCCGCAGCCGCGTGTGCCAGAGGCGGCGCCAGGGGCCCTCGTAGTACGTCGGGGAGAACAACAGGTCGCGCAGGTCGTGGTTGTACGCCCCCGCGCCGTGCAGGAGCTCTCCGAACCTGCCCGCGTGCGCCATCCGCAGGACGCGCATCTCGTTCCGTCCGTAGCAGCAGTTCTCCAGCTGCATGCAGTGGCGGCGGGTCTGCTCCGACAGGTCGACGAGCTCCCACAGTTCGGCCAGCTCCATGGCGACCGGACACTCCACCCCGACGTGCTTGCCGTTCAGCATCGCGGTCCGGGCGATCGGGAAGTGGCTCTCCCAGGGGGTCGCCACGTAGACGAAGTCGACGTCGGTGCGGGCGCAGAGGTTCTCGTAGTCGTCCTCGCCGTGGGCGTAGAGGGCGGGGGCGGGCTGTCCGGCGGAAACGACGGTCGCGGAGGCCCGCTCGACCTTGGTGCGCACCGGGTCGCAGAGGGCGACGACCCGGACCCGGGGGAGGGCCAGGAAGTTGCCGATCATGGAGGTGCCGCGGTTGCCGAGTCCCACGATGCCGACGCGGACCGTCGTGCGGCCCTCGAACGGGACCCCCGCCATGGTGGTGCCGCGGCGCTCCGGCGCGGTGGCCGCACCCGGCGCGGCCGTGGGGGCGGACGCGGCGGTCCGGTCGCCCAGGGCGCCGATGCCGAGGGCCGCGCCGGCCGCTCCCGCGGTGCCCCGCAGGACGGTGCGGCGGCTCGGGGGGCGCGGTGTCTGCTCGTCCATGGGACCTCCCTGCTGGCGGGTGGTTGGACTGTACGTTCCGCTTCCGCCGTCGAGCCGCACCGGCCGCCCATGATCACCCGAACGTACGAAGGGCCCCCGTGCAGGGGCACTTCGTACGTCCTCCGGACGGGAACCGACGGGGAGTCAGGGACGGGTGGCGCGCTCCAGCGCGAGGAGCACCGAAGCGTAGGGCCGGCCCGTCGCCCGCTCCATCCCGATCTCGCACATCCGGTTGGCGGACAGGTGCACGTCGAACGGCCGGGCCGTGACCTCGGCAGCCTCGCGGGCCGTTGCCGAGGCCGTCAGCTCCGGGTGGAGCATCCCCCGGTCGCCCGCGAACGCACAGCAGCCCGCGTCCGCGGGGACCACGACCTCGTCCGCGCAGGCCTCGGCGAGCGCGGTGAGCCGGTCCTCGTCGCCCAGGTGCTGCATCGAGCAGGTGGGGTGCACCACGGCCGAGGAGACCCGACGGCGCACGTCGAGCCGCGGGAGCAGTTCGTCCGCCGCCCAGACCAGCGAGTCCAGCACGGTCAGTTCGGCGTGCAGTTCCCGGTTGTCCTCCGTCAGGTGGGGCACCACCTCGTGTGCGATCCCGAGCGTGCACGAGGAGGCGTCCACCACCAGCGGCAGCCTTCCGCCCGCCGTCCACCCCCAGGCGGCCTCGACGATGCGGTTCGCCATCACCTCGTTGCCCCGTTCGTACCCCTTGGAGTGCCAGATGGTCGCGCAGCAGGTGCCGGCCACGTCGTCCGGGATCCACACCGGGCGTCCGGCCCGTGCCGACACGGTGACGACCGCCTCCGGGAGCGAGGGGCCGCGCACGCCCTCGGGACCGCCGAAGATCCGGTTGACGCAGGCCGGGTAGTAGACGGCGACCGCCGCGGGGCGGTGGGTGCGGGGCAGTCGGCGGGCCGCCGCGCCGGGGATCTCCGGCAGCCACTCCGGTACGAGGTCGGGGCGGACCGCCTTGCGGACGAGCCCCGTCAGCGACTCCAGGACCCGGTCGCCGATCCGGTCCGCGGCGGCGACCGCCAGTCGTGCGGAGGCCTCCACGGCGCGGAAGTCCTTCGCCGCCAGGGCGGCGAGCCGCTCCTCGCGGGGCGAGTGCCGTTCGTGCCGGAAGCCCTTCATCAGCGCCCCCGTGTCGATCCCGACCGGACAGGCCAAGGTGCAGGTCGAGTCGCCGGCGCAGGTGTCCACGGCGTCGTAGCCGTACGACTCCAGGAGCCGTGCTTCGACGGGGGATCCGTCCGGCTGTCGCATCATCTCCCGGCGCAGCGCGATCCGTTGGCGCGGAGTGGTCGTCAGGTCCTGGCTGGGGCAGGTGGGTTCGCAGAAGCCGCACTCGATGCACGGATCGGCGATCCGTTCCACGGTCGGAATGGTCTTCAGGCCGCGCAGGTGGGCGTGCGGATCGCGGTCCAGGACGATGCGCGGGGCGAGCACCCCGTCGGGGTCGACGGCCTCCTTGACCCTCCACATCAGGTCGGTCGCCTTCGTTCCCCATTCCAGTTCCAGGAAGGGGGCGATGTTGCGGCCGGTGGCGTGCTCGGCCTTCAGGGAACCGTCGAAGCGCTCCACGGTCAGCTTGCAGAACTCGTCCATGAAGGCCGCGTACCGCTCGACGTCGGAGGGGTCTGCCGCGTCGAAGGCGAGCAGGAAGTGGAGGTTGCCGTGGGCCGCGTGACCGGCCACGGCCGCGTCGAAGCCGTGCCGGGCCTGGAGGTCGAGGAGGGCGCCGCAGGCCTCTGCGAGCCGGTCCGGCGGCACCGCGAAGTCCTCGGTGATCAGGGTCGTGCCGGACGGGCGGGTGCCGCCGACCGCCGTCACGAAGGCCTTGCGGGCCTTCCAGTAGTCGGAGATCCGCTTCGGGTCCCGGGTGAACGCGTTCTCTGCGGAGGGCACCGGGGCCACCACGTCGAGCCCGTCGAGGACGCGCCGCGCGGTCCGTTCGTACGCCTCCAGGGCCGCCGTGTCCGGGGCGCGGAACTCGACCAGGAGCGCCGCGGCCTCCTTCGGCAACTCCGCCCAGTCGGCGGGCACTCCCGCCACGCTCACCGAGGCGCGCAGCGTGTTGCCGTCCATCAGTTCGACGGCCAGCGCCCCGGCGTCGTTGAAGAGCGGCACGGCCGCTGCGGCTGCCGTCAGCGAGGGGAAGAAGAGCAGGGCCGTCGACACCTCGCGGTCCAGCGGCAGGGTCTCGAAGACGACCTCCGAGATGAAGCCGAGGGTTCCTTCGGAGCCCACCATGAGGCCCCGCAGGATCTGGACCGGAGTGTCACCGTCCAGGAAGGCGTCGAGTCGGTAGCCGTTGGTGTTCTTGATGGTGTGCTTGGCGCGGATCCGGGCGGTGAGCTCGGCGTCCGCCTCGATCTCCGCCTTGAGCGCGAGGAGCTCCGCACAGAGCTTCGGCTCGGCGCGCGACAGCTCCGCGTCGGCCTCCGGGTCCGCGGTGTCCACCACGGTGCCGCTCGGGAGCACGAAGGTGAGGGAGGCGACGGTCCGGTACGCGTTCCGGGTGGTGCCGGCCGTCATGCCCGAGGCGTTGTTGGCGACGACCCCGCCGATCGTGCAGGCGACCGCACTGGCCGGGTCGGGGCCCAGGACCCGTCCGTGCGGGGCGAGCGCGGCATTCGCCCGCACCACCGTGGTGCCGGGACGGACGCGGGCCCGGACGCCGCCGTCCAGGAGCTCGATGCCGGCCCAGTGCCGGCGCACGTCCACCAGGACGTCCTCGCCCTGTGCCTGTCCGTTGAGGCTGGTTCCGGCGGCCCGGAAGACCACCTCACGGCCCTTTCCGTGGGCGTAGGACAAGACCGCGGAGACGTCGTCGAGGTCTTCGGCGACCACGACGACCTGCGGAACGAACCGATAGGGGCTCGCGTCCGAGGCGTACCGGACCAGGTCGGAGACCTTCGACAGGACCTTGTCGGGGCCGAGGAGCTCGGTCAGCTCCTCGCGCAGCCGCCGCGGGGTGCCCCGGGCGTGGAGCTCCGGCACCCGGTCCGGTGCGGGTGTCCGCTTCGTTCCCGGACGCAGGGCCTGCGGGTTCGGTTCGAGCAGCGGCATCTCACGGCTCTCCTTCGGCGCGTCCCCCGCGCCCGACGGGTCAGCAGCCGCGCTCCGGACCGGGGTCGACCAGGGCGGACAGCAGACCTTCGAGCACCCCGCGCTGTTCGACGGTCAATGGAGCAAGGATGTCCTCTGCAGCGGCCCGGCGCGCGCTGCGGAGCTCCCGCAGCGTGGCGCGGCCCGCGTCGGTGAGCTCGATCCGCACCACCCGGCGGTTGTTCGGGTCGGGGACCCGGCGCACCCGGTCGCTCGCCTCCAGTCCGTCGACCAGACTGGTGACGGCCCTCGGGACGACTTCGAGGCGGGCCGCGAGGTCGGCCATCCGGGGCGGTTCGCCGAAGTGGGCGACCAGCCGCAGGAGCCTGGACTGTGCGGGAGTGATGCCCACCGGTTCCAGGTGGCGCTTCTGGATGCGGTGCAGACGCCGGGTGAGCCGAAGCAACTGCTCGGCGAGGAGCCCGTCGGCGTCGGTCCCGCCCGGAGGGTCGGAGGGCCCCGCGCGGTCGGCGGTGCTCATGCGGTCGGAGGCGTCCGAGCGGTCGGCGGTGCTCATGCGGGAACAATATCAGGACGAGGTTCATTGTGAGCATAGGTAACAGTGAGCTATGCTCCGATGGATCGCCCACCCTCGAAGGAGCCCATGCGCCCCCACGACCAGTCCGACTGGACGCCTCCGCCCCGTGAAGCCGGCCAGCCCCAGGAGCCCGCTCAGGTGCGGAGGATCCTTCGGCTCTTCCGTCCCTACCGCGCGCGCCTCGCGCTCGTCGGCCTTCTGGTCGGCGCCGCCTCGCTCGTCTCGGTCGCCTCGCCGTTCCTCCTCAAGGAGATCCTGGACACCGCGATCCCCCAGGGGCGCACCGGGCTGCTCAGCCTGCTCGCCCTCGGCATGATCGTCACCGCCGTCTTGACCGGCGTCTTCGGCGTGCTCCAGACGCTCATCTCGACCACCGTCGGCCAGCGGGTCATGCATGACCTGCGCACCGGGGTCTACGAGCAGCTCCAGCGGATGCCGCTCGCCTTCTTCACGCGCACGCGCACCGGTGAGGTGCAGTCCCGCATCGCCAACGACATCGGCGGCATGCAGGCGACCGTGACCTCCACGGCGACCTCGCTCGTGTCCAACCTGACCGCCGTCGTCGCGACCGTGGTCGCGATGCTCGCCCTCGACTGGCGCCTCACCCTCGTCTCCTTGCTCCTGCTGCCGGTCTTCGTGTGGATCAGTCGGCGCGTCGGTCGGGAGCGCAAGAAGATCACCACCCGGAGACAGAAGCAGATGGCCGCCATGGCGGCGACCGTCACGGAGTCCCTGTCGGTCAGCGGCATCCTGCTCGGCCGCACGATGGGCCGCGCGGACTCACTGACCAGGTCCTTCGCCGAGGAGTCCGAGCGCCTCGTCGACCTGGAAGTGCGCGCCTCGATGGCCGGCCGTTGGCGGATGTCCACGATCGGCATCGTGATGGCCGCCATGCCGGCCCTGATCTACTGGGCCGCCGGCATCGCCCTGGGGGCGGGTGGTGCGGCGATCTCGCTCGGCACGCTCGTCGCCTTCGTCTCGCTGCAGCAGGGGCTCTTCCGGCCCGCCGTGAGCCTGCTCTCCACCGGTGTGCAGGTGCAGACGTCGCTCGCCCTCTTCCAGCGCATCTTCGAGTACCTCGACCTGCCCGTCGACATCACCGAGCCCGACGAGCCGGTCCGGCTCGCGAAGGTCCGCGGCGAGGTCGCCTTCGAAAAGGTGGAGTTCCGCTACGAACCCGAAGGGGAGGGACGCCCCACCCTCGACGGCATTGACCTCGCCGTTCCCGCCGGGGGCAGTCTTGCCGTCGTCGGCCCCACCGGATCCGGCAAGTCCACCCTCAGCTATCTGGTGCCCCGGCTGTACGACGTCACCGGAGGCCGCGTGACCCTCGACGGGGTCGACGTGCGGGACCTGGACTTCGACAGCCTCGCCCGCGCCGTGGGCGTCGTCTCCCAGGAGACCTACCTCTTCCACGCGTCCGTCGCCGACAACCTCCGCTTCGCCAAGCCGGACGCGACGGACGAGGAGATCGAGGCCGCCGCTCGCGCCGCCCAGATCCATGAGCACATCGCCTCGCTCCCCGAGGGGTACGACACCCTCGTCGGCGAGCGCGGCTACCGCTTCTCGGGCGGCGAGAAGCAGCGCCTCGCCCTTGCCAGGACCATTCTGCGCGACCCGCCGGTGCTGATCCTCGACGAGGCGACCAGTGCCCTCGACACCCGGACCGAGCACGCCGTGCAGCAGGCCATCGACGCGCTGTCCGCGGGGCGCACCACCATCACCATCGCGCACCGCCTGTCCACCATCCGCGACGCCGACCAGATCGTCGTGCTGGAGGCGGGGCGGGTCGTGGAGCGCGGTACCCACGAGGAGCTGCTCGCCCGGGGCGGGCGGTACGCGGACCTGGTCCGCCGGGACGCCCGCAGCGGCGCGGCGGCCTCCGCAGGGGAACAGGCGAACGTGGGAGCGGTTGTTCCCCAGAACGTGTGATCGCATCGGGAATCGTCACCCCGCTCCCCGAGGGCACCAGAAGATTGCCCTGTGCGACCGACGTGCTGCAGAACGTCATCGCGCAGTCCCACTGATGTACCTGTACGAGGAGAAGCTCCACCATGAACGTCATCACCAACCTGCTCGCCGGCGTCCTCCACTTCCTGGGGTGGCTCGTCTGACGATCGCAGTGCCCGGCGCCGCCGACCCCCCGTCCCAGGGGGCCGGCGGCGCCGCCGCGTGCGCGGCTCCCGGCATTCGGGTCCGCACCGGGTTAGCGTGCGGCCATGACGTACCGGCCGCCGTCACCGTACGCACCCCCGCGCCGTCCCCGCCGCCCCTCCCTGCCCGGGCCCGCCCGCCGTGCCGCCGCGCTCCAGGCTCCCCGACGGGCCCGTCTCACCCGACGCGGTCGACTCGCCCTGCTCCTCGGTGCCGTCCTGCTCGTGGCCGTCGCGGTCACCGTTCCACCGCTGGTCTCCGACGACGAACCGGCCGTCGAGCAGCCCCGCACGCTCCTCGTGCCGGAGGGCTGGCGCGCCGCGCAGGTCTTCGCGGCCGTCGACCGGGCCCTCGGACTGTCCGAGGGGAGTGCACGGAAGATCGCGACCGCTCCCGGCGCCCTCCCGCTGCCCACGGCGGCCCACGACAACCCCGAGGGCTATCTCTTCCCCGCCACCTATCCGGTGCTCTCGGCCACCACCCCGGAGGGGCTGCTGCGCTTCATGGCGGACACCGCGGGCAAGCGCTTCGGGACCGCGCGGATCACCGAGGGGGCCCGGACGCACGGACTCAGCGTGTACGAGACGGTCATCGCGGCCAGCATCGTCCAGGCCGAGGCCGACAACCCGGAGGACATGGCGAAGGTGGCCCGAGTCGTCCACAACCGTCTCGCCCGGGGCATGGCGCTCCAAATGGACTCGACCCTCAACTACGGCCTCGGGCGCAGCACCCTCGACACGACCTACGCGGACACCGAGTCCACGAGCCCCTACAACACCTATGCCCGCAAGGGGTTGCCGCCGACGCCCATCGGCAACCCCGGGGACGAGGCCCTGAACGCAGTGATCAACCCGGCGGACGGCGACTGGCTCTACTTCGTCACGGTGGCCCCCGGAGACACCCGCTTCACCGCCGACTACACGACGCACCGGGCGAACGTGGCCGAGTTCAACGCCAACAGGGCCGCCGAGCGGGGCTGAAGCGCGGGCGCTCAGACGCCCGGGGCGGTGACCAGGCCGCGACCGAGGAGACGGCGCACGTCGGAGGCGGCAGCGCGCCCGGCCCGATTGGCACCGATCGTCGAGGCCGAGGGACCGTAGCCGACGAGGTGGACGCGTCGGTCCTTCACCGCACGCGTGCCCTCGACCCGGATGCCGCCGCCGGCCTCGCGCAGCCGCAGCGGCGCCAGATGGTCGATCGCCGCCCGGAACCCGGTCGCCCAGAGGATGACGTCCACGTCGATGCTCCGGCCGTCGTCCCAGGCCACCCCGGTCGGGGTGATCCGGTCGAACATCGGCAGACGGTCCAGGACCCCGCGCGCCCTGGCCGCCCGGATCGCCTCGTCGAGGGGAAGTCCGGTGACGGAGACGACGCTCCGCGGCGGCAGCCCGCGGCGCACCCGGTCCTCCACGAGCGCGACGGCCGCACGCCCCTCCGCCTCCCCGAAGGGTCCCTCTCGGTAGACGGGCTCGCGCCGGGTCACCCAGGTCGTCCCCGCCGCCACCTCGGCGATCTCCATGAGGTGCTGGGTGCCCGAAGCCCCGCCGCCGACCACGAGCACCCGCTTTCCGGCGAACTCCTCCGGCCCCGGGTACCCGGCGGTGTGCAGTTGGCGGCCCCAGAAGGTCTCCTGGCCGGGGTAGCGGGGCCAGAACGGCCGGTCCCACGTGCCGGTCGCGTTGATCAGGGCGCGCGTCGCGTAGACGCCCTCCGAGGTGTCGACCCGGAGCCGACCCCCCTCGTCGTCCCGGACGGCCGTCACGTCGACGGGCCGGTGCACCCGCAGGTCGAACGTCCGCTCGTAGGCATCGAAGTACGCACCGATCACCTCCGACGAGGGGCGTGTGGGATCGGCCCCGGTCAGTTCCATCCCGGGCAGGGCGTGCATGCCGTGGACCTTGCCGTACGTGAGGGAGGGCCAGCGGAACTGCCAGGCACCCCCAGGGGCCGGTGCGTGGTCCAGGACGACGAAGTCCCGGTCCGGCTCCAGGCCCCCGCGCCGCAGGTGGAAGGCGGCCGAGAGCCCCGCCTGCCCGGCGCCGATGACGACGACGTCCACCGTCCTGACCCCTTCGAACCCGAAATCGTTCACGCTTCCACCAACTGCGGCAGGGGGGTGCTTCTTCCCGCACCGCCCCTCCCGCGGCACGCGGGCCGACGGTGCCGGGCGCGCCCCGAGAGCCCCTCCCGCCCCGTCGGGCGGCCGGAGCTCCTCCCGAAACGCGCCTAAGCTGCCACGCGGCACAGCCCCCGACCCAGGAGCCCTCCCATGAACGACCGCGACCGACGGCACCCGTACCCCGATGCGCTCCGTCCGGAGGAGTCGCCCGCGCCGCACCCGCTCCTCGCCCCCGTCACCGGACTGCTCGGCACCTGGGTCGGCCGCGGGCGCGGCGGGTACCCCACGCTCGCCGAGGACTTCGCGTACGCCCAGGAGGTCACCTTCAGCCATGACGGGCGCCCCTTCCTGCACTACGAGGCGCGGGCCTGGCTGATCGGCGAGGACGGCACCCCGCTGCGGCCGTCGGCCCGGGAGAGCGGTTGGTGGCGCCTACAGCCAGAGGGGCGGGTCGAGGCGCTGATCACCCAGCCCACCGGCGTCGCGGAACTCGCCGTCGGCCGTGCGGACGGCGGCACCGTCGACCTCACCACCGGACAGGTCGCCCTCGCGCCCACGGCCAAGCAGGTCGAGGCCACCCGCCGCCGTTACGTCCTCTCCGACGAGGACACCCTCGACTTCGTCCATGACCTCGCGGCCGTCGGCCGCCCGCTCCAGCACCACCTCTCGGCGCGGCTCCGTCGCGAAGGCCGGAACTGAACCACCTCCCCCCTGCCCCCGGCGGTCGGCCGGCACAATACGGGGGTGAGCGATGACGACCCGTACCTGTGGCTGGAAGACATCTCCGGCGAGGCCGCCCTCGCGTGGGTGGCCGAGCGGAACGCCGAGACGGCGGACGTGCTGGGTGCCGACGCCGGCTTCGCCCCCCTCAAGGCGCGC
The DNA here is from genome assembly GCF_042743065.1 of Streptomyces sp. NPDC058872. NCBI lineage: Bacteria > Bacillati > Actinomycetota > Actinomycetes > Kitasatosporales > Streptomycetaceae > Streptomyces > Streptomyces sp. NPDC058872. The sequence continues at coordinate 35,229 of NZ_JBHYMK010000029.1, read as the reverse complement.
CTGCGGGAAGTGCTCGACGCCTCGGACCGCATTCCCTACACCGTCCGGCGCGGCGCCCACCTCTACAACTTCTGGCGCGACGCCGAGCACGTGCGCGGGGTGTGGCGGCGCACGACCCTGGAGCGGTACCGCACGGACGCGCCCGAGTGGGAGGTCCTCCTCGACGTCGACGCACTGGCCGCCGCCGAGGGCGAGAAGTGGATCTGGGGCGGCGCGCAGGTGCGCCGCCCCGACCACGAGCGGGCCCTGGTGCGGCTGTCACGGGACGGCGGTGACGCCGTCGTCGTCCGTGAGTTCGACCTCCTGGCGGGGGAGTTCGTCGAGGACGGCTTCCGGGTGCCGGAGGCGAAGACCCAGATCGGTTGGATCGACGCCGACACCGTCTTCCTCGGTACCGACACCGGGCCGGGCTCGCTGACCGACTCCGGTTATCCGCGAACGGTCCGCCGCTGGCGGCGCGGCACCCCGATCGATGCGTCCGAAGTCGTCTTCGAGGCCGAGGCCGCGGACGTGTCGGCCTGGGGGCAGCACGACGACACGCCGGGCTTCGAGCGGGACCTCGTCGGCCGCTCGCTGGACTTCTTCCGCAGCGAGACCCGTCTCCTGCGGCCCGACGGCACGACCGTACGCATCGACGTCCCCGAGGACGCCCTCATCGACGTCCACCGACGGCACCTGCTCGTCACGCTCAAGTCCGACTGGCTCGGACAGCCCACCGGCGCCCTCCTCGCGTTCGACTTCGAGGCCTTCCTCGCGGGCGACCGCACCCCCGAGGTGCTGTTCGCGCCGGACGAGCGCACGGCGCTCGCCGGGCACTCCTGGACCCGTCACCACCTGATCCTGGAGACGATGCGCGACGTCAGCACGCACGTCGAGGTCCTCACCCCGGGGTCCGACGGTGCCGGTTGGACACGCGCTCCGCTCCTCGGCGTGCCCGCGCTGTCCGCCGTCAGCGTCGTGGACACCGATCCGGACGCCTCCGACGAGTACTTCCTCGACGTGTCGGGCTTCCTCCAGCCCTCCAGCCTCCGCCGCGGCCGCATCGGCGCCGACCAGGAGGTCCTCAAGCAGGCCCCGCACCGCTTCGACACGGCCGGCCTTTCGGTGACGCAGTCCTTCGCCACCTCCCGCGACGGCACCCGGGTGCCGTACTTCGTCATCGGCCCCGATCACGCCACCACCGGGCCCGGCCCCACCCTGCTCTACGGCTACGGGGGCTTCGAGGTCTCCCTCACCCCCTTCTACGGCGCGGTCACGGGCCGGGCCTGGCTGGAGCACGGCGGCACCTACGTCATCGCGAACATCCGGGGCGGCGGCGAGTACGGTCCCGACTGGCACCAGGCCGCGCTCGGCGAGAACCGCCCCAGGGCCTTCGAGGACTTCGCGGCCGTCGCCGAGGACCTCGTCGCCCGGGGCGTCACCACCCCGGCGCAGTTGGGCGCGGCAGGGGGCAGCAACGGCGGCCTGCTCATGGGCGCGATGCTCACCCGGTACCCGGAACTCTTCGGCGCGATCGTCGCGCAGGTGCCGCTGCTCGACATGACCCGCTTCCACAAGCTCCTCGCGGGTGCCTCCTGGATCGCCGAGTACGGCGACCCGGACGACGGCACCGACCTCGCCCACCTGCGGGACCTCTCTCCCTACCACCGCATCGCCGCCGACCGGTCCTACCCCCCGGTACTCCTGATGACCTCCACCCGCGACGACCGCGTCCATCCCGGCCACGCCCGCAAGGCGGCGGCGCGGCTGCGCGAACTCGGTCATCCGGTCCTGTTCCACGAGAACACCGGAGGCGGTCACGCCGGAGCCGGGGACAACGAACAGGCCGCCCACAACAGCGCCCTGGTCCATACCTTTCTCCACCGACACCTGGTCCGGCGGCCCCGGCCGATCGCGGGTCACCCCGTCACAGCCATCCCGAACGCTGCGCCTGCAGCGCCATCTGAAAGCGGCTCGTGGCGCCCAGCCGCGCCATGAGGACCTGGATCCGACGGAAGAGCGTGCGCCGGCTGACCCCGAGCTCCCGGGCGATCACCTCGTCGCCGGTGCCCCCCGCGAGGAGCCGCAGCAGCCGGCGGTCGGCGGGCAACAGGCCCGCCGGGCGCGCGGAGCGGCCGTGCAGGGGGAGCGCGCCCTGCCAGGCCTGCTCGAACAGCGCCACGAGCGCGGAGAGCAGGCCGCACGGCTGCACCACGAGCATGCTGTTGTGGACGTCGGCCTCCTTGATGGAGAGCGAGACCATGGCGTAGGCCTCGTCGATGATCACCAGCTTCACCGGCACCGCCGGCAGCACCCGTGCTTGTTCGCCCGCCTCGATGCACGGCTCGATCGCCGATTCCAGCTGCCCCGGGTACTCCAGCGAGGCCTGTGAGTAGACGACGCGCTGGGTCACCCCGCGCGCCAGGGTCGACAGCGCGTCCTCGGTGGCGCTGGGCAGCGGGAAGTACGGCGGCGAGTCCAGCTGCCGGATCTGTTCGCGTGCGCTCGTCCAGGCGTGCCGCATGCGGGGGCCGACCGCGTCGCCGGTCACCACTTCGACCAGGTCGTCGTTGTACGCGGCGAGCCGCTGTCGCCGGAACGACTCGAACGCGCCTCCGACGGTGATCCGCGACTCGTCCAGCTCGGCGGCCCGGTGCCTGCCCAGGATCTCCAGCCCCGCGGCGGGCGGCACGGGGGCCACCAGGTCACGGTCGTCGGTCGCCGCGCTCGCCAGACCCGCGTCGACCAGTTCGCCGTAGGCCGTCGTGAGCTCGGCGCCCTCCAGGCCGGCCGCGGCACCCACGGCGCCCAGTGGCGCCGGCCCGAGGTCCAGCAGCCGGACGTAGACCCGGCGGGCCCCTTCGCCGATCCCCAACAGTCGGAGTGCCTCGCCGAGCTTCCCGTTCACCATGCACGGCATTATCGACCCGCCCGGGGAGCTTCCCCCGACCGCGTATGGCCGATTCGTGCCACTGACGCTCTTCGGCAACCGGCGGGGCCCGGGCCGGGTACCGTCCGGTTGCCGCCGAGGACCGGCGGTCCACAACCCCTCCGGAAAGAAGGTGCAGGACGTGGCGAAGGGTCGCAAGAACGGCCTCTACGACGGTGTCTCCGAGGAGCTCTCCGCCCTGATGCGGACGGGCTGGGCGGACACCGAACGGCACGACCTCGAACCTGCGGAGCAGGCCCCCTACGCGGCCCGCCGCCGCGCCGCGCTCTCCGCGCGTTTCCCCGGCGAGCGCCTCGTCGTCCCCTCGGGGAACCTCAAGATCCGCTCCAACGACGACCCCTATCCGTTCCGCTCGTACTCGGGTTACGTCCACATGACCGGGGACCAGGCGCGCGACGGCGCGCTCGTCCTCGAACCCCGCCCCGACGGCGGCCACGACGCGTACTGCTACCAACTGCCCCGCGACGGCCGCGACGACGACGAGTTCTGGCTCGGCTACACGGCCGAGCTCTGGATGGGCCGTCGCCGTTCCCTCGCGGAGGCCGCGACCGTCCTCGGGCTCGACTGCCGCGACGTCCGCACCATCGCCCGGGACCTGGCCGCCGGCTCCGGCGTGCCGACCCGGATCGTCCGCGGCATCGACCCGGTCCTCGAAGCCGCCGTTTCCACCGATGAGGACCGGGACACCGAACTGGAAGGGGTGCTCAGCGACCTCCGACTGGTCAAGGACGCGTGGGAGCTCGGCGAGATGCGCAAGGCGGTGGATTCCACCGTGCGGGGCTTCGTCGACTGCGTGGGCGAGCTCTCCCGGGCGGTCGCCTCGTCCGAGCGGTGGATCGAGGGGACCTTCTTCCGCCGGGCCCGTCTGGAGGGCAACCACGTCGGCTACGGTTCGATCTGCGCGGCCGGCGACCACGCCACCATCATGCACTGGACGGACAACGACGGCCCGGTCCGCCCCGGTGAGCTCCTCCTGCTCGACGCCGGCGTGGAGACCCACTCCCTCTACACCGCCGACGTCACCCGGACCCTCCCCATCAGCGGCACCTTCACCCCCGTCCAACGCCAGGTGTACGACGCGGTGTACGAGGCGCAGGAAGCGGGCATGGCTGCGGTGAAGCCGGGCGCCGCGTACCGCGACTTCCACGAGGCCTCCCAGCGTCACCTGGCAGCGCGTCTGGTCGAGTGGGGCTTCATCGAAGGGCCCGCCGACCGCGCGTACGACCTCGGTCTCCAGCGCCGCTTCACGATGGCCGGCACCGGCCACATGCTGGGCCTGGACGTCCACGACTGCGCGCACGCCCGCACGGAGGACTACGTCGACGGCGTTCTGGAGCCGGGCATGGTGCTGACCGTCGAGCCGGGACTGTACTTCCAGGCGGACGACCTGACCGTCCCCGAGGAATGGCGCGGCATCGGCGTGCGCATCGAGGACGACCTGGTCGTCACCGCCGAGGGGCACGAGAACCTGTCCGCCGCGCTGCCGCGTTCCGCGGACGAGGTCGAGGCGTGGATGGCCCGCTTCTCGGGCTGACGCCGGTGGTCGTTTCCCAGGGCCGTTCCCGCGATCGTGCGGGGGCGGCCCTCCGCGCCGCTCGCCGTCCCCGGGGGCGTCGCGTCCTCGGGCGCACGGCGTCACCCCCTCGATCAGAATTGCGGCGACCGTGCACCCGAACGAGAGAAAAGAGGGCGAAGGTTCACCGGTTCAGGTGACAGCGGCCGAGGCGAAACGTCCCTTCCTCCGGCGGGACGGCCACGCTCGACGTGACACATGGAGCCACCCTGTGGAGCGTCCGATGCAGTTGATCCCCCGTCATGACCCCTCTCTGGTCGTCCGCTCGACCAGCGGCGTCACCGTCGCGACCCTCCGCGGCGAGCTCGACCTCGTCCTGGTGCGAGACCTGCGGCCCGAGCTCGACGCCCTCGCCCGGGAGTCCGACGCCCTGACCGTCGACATCCGCGGCCTCACCTTCTGCGACGCCAGCGGACTCGGCCTCCTCGCCCACTGTGCCGGGCGCATGCGCCGGCGCAGTGCGCACTGGCGGCTCGTCTGCGATCAGCCGTGGATCCTGCGACTCATCCGGCTCACCGAGTTGGGCGAACTGCTCCGCCCGGAGGCGGGGCCGCCGGACCCCTCCGCCCGGCCCGATGCCTCCGCCCGGCCGGATCGCGCCGGAGCGGTGCGGTCCGCCGAGCCTCCGGAGGTCGGTGATCCGTCGGACCCCGCCAGGAAGCCGTCCCTGCCCGGCCCGACCGTCCGACTGGTGGCCGGACCCGGCACGACGGGGCCGGTCCGGTAGGAGCCGGTGTCCGCCGGGTCCGGGTGCGTCCTGAGCGAGGAAGCGTCCGGGGCGGGGACGCACCCGGGACGGGGACGCGTCCGGGACGTCCCGCGGGCCCGCCGCGATACCGTCGCCGCATGTCTGAAGTCCGTTTGACCACGCCTTCCTTCCTCGTCCTCGGCATCATCGACAAGCTGGGCGAAGCGAGTCCCTATGACGTGAAGGTGGAGGCCGCGCGGACCGTGGCCCCGTTCTGGTCCATGCCGCACGCACAGGTGTACGCGCAGTGCGACCGGCTCCTGGGGGCCGGGCTGCTCTCCGAAGTGCGCCAATCGGGCGGTCGGAACCGCCGCCTGATGAGCCTCACCGCAGAGGGTGCAGCGGCCCTGCGCGGCTGGCTCGCCGACCCCGCCTTCGTGCCGGTCGAGGCACGCGAGAGGGGCATCCTCAAGCTGTGGTTCGGCGCCAGTCCGCGCCTCCACGCCCCGGTCCAGATCGAGGAGCACCGCAAGACCCTCGACGGGTACGAGGAACTGGCCCACGAGGTCGGAGAGCTGCTGACGCGCGGACAGCGCGAGGCGCTGGAGTTCGGCATCCGCTACGAGCGGATGATGGTCGACTTCTGGCAGTGGGTGGAGGGCCGGGAGCCCTGAATCCTCCGACGGACCTTTGTTACCGACCGGTTGACCCCGGCCGCCGTCCGCCCTACCTTCCTCCATAGTCCAGATGGGACCATTGGTTGAGGGGGTGCCGTGGGACGCACGACGAGCACGAGGTGGAGCGGGGGCAGAGTGGCCGCCGTGGTGGTGACGGTGGTCTGCCTGACGTACGCCCCCATCGCCATGACCGAACTCTGGCCGTACGCCCGACCGGGAGCCCCGGCGCCCGGTGAATGGCTCCTCGGACGCACCGTCTCCCCGGAGTTCGTGGCCGAAGCCGTGCGCGACCGCATCGGACCGTACGGGCGGAGCCTCGTCCCCCTGATCGTGCACTCCGTCCTGGGCGGCCTCCTGATGCTGCTCGGTCCCGTGCAGCTGCTCTCCGCCGTCCGCCGCCGCATCCGGCTCCACCGCGCGGCCGGGACCCTCTTCGTCGTCACCGTGTACGCCTCGATGGCGGGTGCGGCCCTCTACCTCGTGCGCACCCCACCGGAAGAGGCCTTCAGCGGAGCCGCGTTCTGGATCGTCCTCGCCACGATCCTGGTCGGGACCGTTGGCAGCGTGACCTTCGGCGTCCTCGCCGCTCTCCGCGGCTTCCCGGACCTCCACCAGCGCTGGATGCTCCTCTGCTACGGATTCCTGATGACCGCTCCGCTGCTGCGCCTCGAATGGGGTCTGCTGCCCTCCCTCTACCCCGGGCTCGGCATCCTCGACATCAACCGCGTCGCGATCATGCACCTCGGAGCCCTGGTCGCCTTCGGAGCGCTCCTCGCCTCCCGCGCCCTCGACCGGCGCGCCACCGTGCCCGGCCTCACCGGCACCTGGTGCCCGCTGCCGGTGCGGCTGACCGCCCACCTCGCCGGCGCAGCGGGACTCGGGTGGATCACGGCGGCGTTCCTCGACGAGGGTGCCGCCGGGCGGCGCCTGCTCGTCGCGTACCTCGTCCCGTACGCGGTGACCTATGCCGTCCTCGCCGTGCGGGCGGCACGGGCCGGCATCCGGGGGGCCCACTGGCCGCGCGAGGAGTGGTCACTGCACCTCGTCGCACTGTGCCTCGCCCCCGCCTTCTCGGCCGTCACCGCGCCGGTCCTCGAAGGGACCCTGGGGCTCGACCGGATGACGGCCCTCGTCGCAGCGGTGGGCACCGGCTGCGGCGTCCTCGCCTACGCCGCCGTCACCACGGTCAGCCTGCGCATCCTCCACGCCCGGGAAACCCTCCAACGGACGGGGCGCGCCACGGAACCGCCGGCCGTACGGGGGCGGGGACCGAAGGCGGCGGAAGCACCGGCCGCCACGGGCGCCGCACCGGAAGGGGGCCGGGGATGAACCGCACGCCGCAGACGACGGCCACGGACGCCGGAACCCCCGACGGGCGGGAGGTCTCCCCCGCGGTCGTGCTCCTGAGCGGCGTGGTGGGAGGCATCGGCTTCGCCGTCGGCGGGCTGCTCACCGCGGCGAGCCTGGCCGGGCACGCGGCGGGCGCTTGGGTCTCGCCCGAGGCGCTGAGCCCGGGCCTCCTCGGCGCGGCCATGGTCGGTGTCGCGCCCGCCCTGTTCACGGTCGGCCGGGCCCGCGTCTGGGAGGAGGCCCGGTGCCTGGTGCTTCCGCTCGTCATCGTCCTCGTCGGCCTCTTCGTGGTGACCCTCCTCAATGCCGGGTCCCTTCAGGCGGTACGGGGCGGGCCGTTGTTCCTCGCGTTGTTCAGCCTCGGCTGGGTCGCCGTCCTCGGCGCCCTCGCCCTCGCGGCCCTGGGCTGCCTGGTCGCGCAGTACCGTCGCCCGGCCGCCGCCCGGGGAAGGGCCGTCGACGAGGGGGAGCGGAGGCGGGTCGCCCCCCTGCCCGCCTGGTCGAAGCCGCTGCTCGCCGTGCTGGGCTCCGGTTGGCTCGGCATCGGCGCCGGTCTGGTCTGCTTCCCCGCCTTCTGGGGCGCGTTGCTCCCGTGGACCACGAACCGCGCCGATGCACAGGGCCTCGGGGTGTGGGCGCTGGCGCTCGGCGTCGGCGTCCTCGGCTCCCTCGTGGAGGACGACCTGGACCGCATCCGCCCCGCACTCGGTGCCGTTGCGGTGATCGCCCTCGCGCTCGCCCTGGTCCTCGCCGTCCACGCCCCTGCGGTCGACTGGACCTCGGGTCCGGGTGCGTCGCTCCTCGCCCTCGTCGCCGGTCTGCTCGGCACCGGCCTCTCGGGGCGCTGGCTCCTCGCCCGTGCCGTCCGGCGGGGTGACGGCGGCTAGGCGGACGGCCCTGTGAGCTGGGGGGCACTGCTGGCGGGTGGTCGGCCCTTGGGGGCGAACCCATGAGGGGTCCGCCTGCTGGTGTCCGAGGCGTCACGGGCAGCGGCCCACGGGGGCACCGACGGCCCCGGGTGCGGCCGATTCCCCCGTGCACCTGCGCCCACCGACGGGGGCCCGTTCGACCAAGGCACCTGACGTGTGGATGCCGGTGGCAGGATTCCATGGGGAGCGAAGCGTGGTCCTCGGGGCGGATCCTGGCCCGGCACGACGCACACGCCGGAACCCGCCCGGTCCTCCGCGTGCGTACGGGGAGCACGCCGGCTGTCACGGGCCCCGCGTCGCTCGCGCCGGCGCCCGGGGACGGCTTGCCCGGTGCTCACGGCTGCCAGCGCGGCACCTCGTCGTCCGGGGTGTCCGGACTCGCGAAGTGGAAGGGGACGTCGAGGTGTTCGGCGAGGGCCCGTCCGGCTGCGTCGGCCGCTGCTGCTTCGGGGCGCCGACTCCCACCCCGCCACGCATCGCCCCAGTACCGCACGGCCGTTTCGCGGTGGACGGTGGCGAGGTGGTGATCACCCGGAGGATCCGCCGACACGGCCAGGAGGAGCACGAACCAGTCGTGGACGGTGTCGCCGTCCCAGACCGCTTCGATCGCGACCACCCGCCCCGGGCATCCGGAGGCGCGCGCGGACAGGGACGCCAGGTCCAGCGGGCTCAACGGGGTGCGGGCGATGCGGTCACCGTGCACGAGGTACCTGTCGTGCACGACCAGTTCGGCATCGTGGAGCCGCAGCCCCCGGCTCCGACAGGCCTCCCAGACGACGCGCGTCGCCCGGAGCCGGGAGTCCTGGAGGACGTACCCGTCGACCTGCTCGCGCAGCCCCTCCGGTAGGGCCTCCCACCACTCCGACGTCGTCGACCCCGCCATGGGACTCCTCTTTCCTGACTGTTGACCGTTGACCGGTGGCCGGTGAGCGTAGCCGACCGGGTGGGGGTGCCGGCGCGCGCCCGTCTCCGGCAGCGCGAAAACCCGTGGTCGAACCGGTGCGCGGGCGTGATGATGGCGGGATGACCCAGCGAGTGCGGCCCGTGGACGCCCTGATCGTCGTGGACGTCCAGTCCGCCTTCGTCACCGGAGGGGGTGCCGTGCCGGATGCCGAACGCCTCGTCGACCGGACGGCGGACCTCATCGCCCGGGCACGCCGGGCCGGATCCGTTGTCGTCCACCTGCAGAACGACGGACCGCCCGGAGCCGAGGACGAACCGCACACGCCCGGCTGGGAGCTTCACCACCCGGTGCGGTCCGGTCCCACGGAGAAGGTGATCCGCAAGCCCCACGACGACGGCTTCCAGGACACCGAGCTGGGCGCCGTGCTCGCCGGAGCGCGGGTCCGGGCCGTCGCCGTCTGCGGGGTGATGTCGGAGATGTGCGTCCAAGCGACGGCCCGCACGGCCCTGGAGCGCGGCTATCGGGTCGTCGTGCCGTACGACGCCCATGCGACCCAGGACGTTCCGGCCGCGCCGGGCATCAGCGGGGTGGTGCCGGCCGCGATGGTCTCCCGCGTCGCGGCGTACGCACTCGGCAGCGATGCGGAGACCACCGTTCCGACGGCCGCCGTCATGTTCACGGCGCCCGGTACCTCCTGACGCCCCGTGCACTCCGCGCGCATGGCGGCTCCGCCCCCGCGCGGTGGGGGAAGAACGGCCGTGCGACGACCGGCAGGGACCTTCAGGGAGGCCGGTCCTCAGTCCGCCGGATCCGGCTGGATGCCCGCGAGGAGGTTGAAGGCACCGGTCAGGAGGTTGAGGCTGACCACGCCGACCACTTCGGCGATGATCCGGTCGCTCCAGCCGTGCGACCGGACGTCGGCGAGGTCCTCGTCGGAGAGCGCACCCGGTTCGGCGAGGATCCGCAGGGCGAGCCCGATGAGGGCGGCCTCGCGCGGATCCGCCGACGTCCCCTGACGCGCGAGGGCGATGTCGAGCTCGGACAGCCCTGCGGCCCGCCCCGCCTCCCGGTGGGCCTCGCGGCACGTGCCGCAGCCGATCCACTCCTGGACGGCGAGCGACAGCTTCTCGCTCAGGGCGCGGGGGATCCGCACCCGCTTCATGGCCCGCGACAGGCTGAGGTAGCCATCGAGCAGGGCAGGTGAATGGGCCATCGTCGACACCATCTCACCGACGGAGCCGTGCCGTTCGAGGATGTCTGCCAGTAAGTCGCCCGCGCGGCCCGGCGCTTGGTCGGGAGTGAGTGCGGCCAGTCTTCTCGTGTTCATGGAACCCTTCCTCTGTATACCCTTGGGGGGTATGACGCGGGAGGGGGGAGAAGAGTTCCCCGAAGGGGCCGGGCGAGCGGCTGCGCCCCGTGCCGCCCGCGAGCGCCCGACGCGTCCGGGCGCCCACGGTCCTGCCGTCGGAGGGCGGCGCAGGCCGTACCGATCCGGGCCCGCTCGTTTCACCGCCCGCGGAGGGGAAGCATCCACCGGGACTTCCGGACCCCTCTCGCGCGGCTGGGGGCGAGCGCCGAGAGATAGGCGCGGAGCAGGGCGGTGCGGGTGACGGGGGCGACCAGGCCCACGTGCCCGTCCGGCCGGACGAGCCACAGGACGTCGGGGTGGCCGAGCCGTCCGGCTTCGATGTCGTCCCGCGGGGTGACGGGCAGGATCCGGATCGGCACGGGAAACCGTGCGCACGCCCGGCGCAATCCGTCGACCACCCCGGGCTCGGCCCGGGCGGCGTACAGGACCAGCGTCCACCGCCCGTAACCGAGCAGCGTGCGCAATCCACGGGCAACGGTCCGTGGGACGGTGCTGAGGGAAGAGCCGGTGCCGGACGGTGCGCCTTCGCCGGGGACGAGGACCCTGACGTCCGGCATCCGGTCGCCCGCCCGCGGGCCGCGGCGGCGGTGTCGCCCCGAGCGGTGCCAGGACAGCGGGCCGCCCCGGTGATCGCCCGGCACCCTGCTCCGTCCCGGGGCGCCCGCGCGGAGGCCGGCTCCGGGGCGAAGGCCGCTTCGGACGAACGCGGCGGGAGCGGTGGCCGCGAACGCCCGGTGGCCCAAGGGCGGCAGGGGCGGTTCCATGAAGTCGAAGCGCATGTGCCGGAGGTACTGCACGGCCGTCAGCCGCTGCTCGGCGTCGTACGTGTCCAGGAGCCCCTCGTCGGCCTGTCCCCCCTGCACGGCGGCCAGTTTCCAGGCCAGGTTGACGGCGCCGAGGATGCCGATGTTCGTTCCCAAGCCCCCGACGGGTGCCCAGGCGTGTGCCGCGTCTCCCGCGAGCAGGGCCCGTCCGCGGCGCAGCTCGGCGGCGATCCGTCCGTGGAGCGCAGCCCCGTCCGGACGGGGACGTGCCGCGTCGAGCCGGACCGCGGGCACCCCGGTGGTGTCCGCGACCAGGGACCGCAACTCGTCCTGGGTCGGGGCGGCGGTCGCCCCCGGTTCCGGACGGTCGCGGAAGCAGAAGAAGCGGAAGCCTCCGTCGGACAGGGGGAAGACGAGCAAGGAATGGTGCGGCACCAGGAAGAGGTGCCCGAGGTCGGGCCGCAAGCCGAGCGGCCGGCCGGTCGGGGCGGTCCCCAGGACGACCTGGGGGGCGGCGGGGAGAAGGCCCCCGAACCGGATGCCGAGCCGGTCCCTGACCACACTGGCGGTGCCGTCGCAGCCGACGATCCACGGAGCCGCGGTCGATTCGACCGCGCCGCCCGCGTGCCGAAGGGTGAACTCGGCCCGGTCTTCGCGCACCTCCACGTCGGTCACCTCGGTGTTCCACTCGACGCGGGTGCCGAGCCGGGCGAGTTCCTCCCGGAGGAGGCGCTCCACGTCGTACTGCTGGACGGCGAGGGGACGGGCGCGGGCCGGCAGGGCCCAGCCGGTGCCGAGCGGGCCGAGGGCCCGGTCCCGGGCGTGGAGCGTCACCGTGCCGAGCTCCACCCCCCGCAGTCGGAGGAGTTCACCCACGCCCAGGACGTCGAGCGCTTGACGGGCCCGCGTCCAAAGCACCAGGGGACCCGCCTTGTGCCGGGCCGTCGGGGCCCTGTCGACGATCCGCACGCGCAACGAGAGGCGGCGCAGTCCGATCGCGAGGGCGAGCCCCACGGGGCCCGCCCCGACGATGCACACATCGGTGCTCCCGACCACGCCGCTGCCCGTGTCCACCCGGTCACCTGCTCCCGCTCGGCCCTGCCCCGCGTTCAGGGTGCTGATGGAAGATCACCTTTGACAGGGCGTGCGACGGGGCGCGGGAGTCACGTGCACAGGGCCGGACGCCTCCCCGTGCGTCATCCGGTCCGTTTGGGCGGCAGGAACGAATTTCAGTCGTCCTCGCCCCTTCTCCGGGGCTGCTCACGGACGGTGGACCGGCCCCGGTGGCGCGTTCTCGGCGCGGGCGCCCCGCGCCGGTCCGTGCCCGTACCCGAGGGCACGCACGGTCGTGCCGGGACGCCGTCGTCGTCACCGGTCGTGACGGACGAGGCTGCCCGCCGGGGTCCGCTGGTCCGGAGGTCCGCTCGCCGCCCGTGTCCGCCACCGATCGGCCGTACTGCGCAGCGCTCGCCGCGGCCTCCTCGGCTAGGGTGATTCGGTAGGGAATGCGCCCCTCGGGGCCAGGCCGATGCGTAGGGTCGGTGCGTTGGAGACTCACCAGTCGTCGAGCAGGGTTCCGCAGCCGCCCCGGGCGGCCGTCGGGGACGCGGGCGTGCTCCGCGAACTGCTGCCGATCGCCCTCTGGCGCGAGGACGCCGAGGGACGCATCGTCGAATGGTCCCTCGCCGCGCAGGACCTGCTCGGCCACCGGCCCGAGCACGTGCTCGGGCGGCTCGCGACCCCGCTCCTCGTCCCCGAGTCCAACCGCGAACTCGCCGACCGGCTCACCGACCGGGTGCAAGCGGGCGAGACCATGGTCGGCACCCTGCCCGTCCGCCACCGCGACGGCCACACGGTGGTCATGGAGATGTGGATCGTCCCGGCCGCCGACCCGCAGGGACGCCCGGGAGCGATGCTCATCGCCGTCGAGACCTCCGAGGTCCTGCGGATGCGGGAGAACCTGGCGGCCATGGAGAGCCTCTTCACCCAGTCGCCCATCGGGCTCGCCCTGCTCGGACCGGATCTGCGCTTCCTCCGCGTCAACGACACCCTCGCCCACATGAACGGGGTCCCGGCGGACCGGCACGTGGGGTACCGCCTCACCGAGGTCGTCCCCGGGGTCAACGCCGCCTCGCTCGAATCCCTCATGCGGCAGGTGCTGGAGACGGGCACCGCCGTCACGGACGCCCGTCGGGTCGGCCGCACCCCCGCCGACCCCGACCGCGACCACATCTGGTCCTGCTCGTACGCCCCGCTCTTCGACCGCACCGAGCGGCAGCCCCTCGGCATCATCGCCTCCCTGGTCGACATCACCGAGAGCCAGGAGGCGCACATCGAGGTCGAGCGGGCCCGTCACCGCCTCGCCCTGCTCGCCGAGGCCGGGGCCCGGATCGGCACCACGCTGGACCTGAAGCAGACGGCCGAGGAGGCGGTCCGGTTCCTCGTGCCCCAGCTCGCCGACTCCGCCGACGTGCAGATGCTGGAATCCGTGCTCGAACCGGACGACTCGGCCGCCTCCACCCGCGGGGTGCTGCGCCGGCTTGCGGCCCGCTTCCCCGATCCGACCGCCCCCACCGCGTTCCTCACCCCCGGGCAGACCTTCCAGCTCCCACTGGACTCCGTGTACGAGCAGGTCGTTCTCCGCGGACGGCCCACCAACCTCTACGTGTCCGACATCCCCGAGCTCTTCACCGATCCGCGCACCGAGGCCCTCCGCACCTATTTCGCCACCCGCATCGGCTCGGCACGACTCGTCCCGCTGGTGGCCCGGGGCCAGGTGCTCGGCGCGATCACGGTCACCCGGTTGCGGACCCGCGAACCCTTCGACGCACAGGACTGCGTCCTCATCGACGAGGTCGTCGCCCGTGCGGCCCTCAACATCGACAACGCCCGGCTCTACACCACCCAGCGGCAGGCCGCCCTCACCCTGCAGCGGAGCCTCACCAACAACGCCCTCCCCGACGTCACCGGCCTCGAACTCACCGGCCGCTACCTCCCCGCGAGCTCGCACGACGTGGGGGGCGACTGGTTCGACGCCATCGCCCTCCCCGGCGGCAGGACGGGACTCGTCATCGGTGACGTCATGGGCCACGGCATCCACGCCGCCGCGGTCATGGGCCAACTGCGCACGGCGGTGCGGACCCTGGCGCGTCACGACATCCCACCGACGCGCATGCTCAGCTCCTTGGACGCGGTCGTGGCGGACCTCGGCGAGGACGAGATGGCAACGTGCGTCTACGCCGTCCACGATCCGGCCCGGGGCAGTTGGGTCGTCGCCCGAGCGGGGCACCCGCCGCCCGCCGTCGCCACTCCGGACGGCACCATCGCCTTCCTCGACGGGCCGCCCGGAACCCCGCTGGGCAGCGGCGTCCACGACTTCGGCACCCAAGAGGTCGTCCTGCCCGAGGGCGGGCTCCTGGTGCTCTACACGGACGGCCTCATCGAAGCCCGCGACCGGGACCTCGACCAGGGCATGCAGCAGCTCGCCGAAGCGCTCCGCCCCCTCGGCCGGCCCTTGGACGCGCTGTGCGACGAGGTCATCGAGCGGCTCCTCGCGGGAGCCGCACAGGACGACGTGGCGATGCTCATCGCCCGCACCATCCCCTGAACCCCCTCACGGCCGGAGCCGGTAGAGATCCCGGAGCAGGGCGATCTCCGCGCCGTGGTGCAGCAACTCCTGGTTCACCCACCACACGACCTCGATGAAGGGGTCCTCCGGATCGCTGCCGTGCGGGTAGCTGCTGTGCCCGACGGTGTCGAGGGCCTCGTCGTCGGTGGACAGCAGCACCCCGCGCCAAGCGGTGGCGCCGGCGTCGAAGGCGGTGAGGGCCGAGGCGACGTCCCCGCTGACCGGGAAGTCGTCACGGGTCAGACGACGGCTGCCGTTCACGTGGTCGGCGCGCAGCGCGAGCAGCTCCGAAA
Source organism: Streptomyces sp. NPDC058872 (assembly GCF_042743065.1). Lineage (NCBI taxonomy): Bacteria > Bacillati > Actinomycetota > Actinomycetes > Kitasatosporales > Streptomycetaceae > Streptomyces > Streptomyces sp. NPDC058872. Next base: position 20,125 of record NZ_JBHYMK010000029.1, on the reverse strand, counting down.
GGTGGTTCAGCCGCCAGGCGACGGTCGTGAACGGCGGTGGGGTCGGGTGCGGCGGAGGCGTCGTGTCCCTGCCCCATGCACCGGCCCCCACCAGCAGGGTCGCACGCGGTCCCGGACCGTCGACGTGCCGCCGGACGGACCAGCAACCGGGCCCCGGCTCCCACACGTACTCCTCGTCGGTCATCGGACCGACCGTGACGTCCGTGCCGTTGCCGCTGTCCATCACGGGTCCCGCCATGCGGTCGACGAGCCGCTTCCGGGCGAAGTCGAACTGGTCGAGGAGGGGCACGAGCCGCTCGGGCAGGGACATGGGGGCTCCTGGTCGTACGAGGACGGGACGCTGACACGATGTCACGCCCCCGCGCCTCGCCGCCCCTGGGTTTGCCGCCCGGGCGGGCCTCCGAAGGACCCGCCCGGAAGCGTGCCGAGGGCCGTCACAAGGGGACGACGGTCACCTCGGTCGCCTTGATGCCGGTCCACACCGCAACCCCGTCCGCCAGACCCAGTTCGGCAGCGGCCTGCGGGGTGATCTCGGCGACGAGCGCAGGCGCCCGGTCCGAGGTGACCAGGACGCGCAACCGGCTGCCGCTCGCAGTGATCTCGCGCACGGTGCCGGGCCAGACGTTGCGGGGGCTGCCGCCGGGCTTCTCCCGGTGCACCGCCACTGCCTCGGGCGCGATGACCGCCAGGGACGGGGTGCCGGGGGGCGGGGTCTCGGCGGTGACCAGGGTGCCGCCCCCGTCCAGGCAGATGCCTTCGGCGGAGGCGGTGCCGGGCCAGGCGTTCCGCCCGAGCATCCGGGCCACCCAGGGGGAGCGGGGGTGCCGGGACACCTCGGCCGGAGAGGCGTCCTGGAGGGTGCGCCCGTCCTGGAGCACGAGGACCCGGTCGGCCAGGGAGACGGCCTCGACGGGATCGTGGGTGACGATCAGACAGACTCCGCCGAAGCGCGCGAGGTGGGCGCGCAGGGTGTGACGGACGTGTGCCCGGGTGGTCTGGTCGAGGGCGGCGAGCGGCTCGTCGAGCAGCAGCAGCCGCGGGCGGGCGGCGAGCGCACGGGCCAGGGCGACCCGTTGGGCCTGCCCGCCGGAGAGTGCGGCGGGTCGACGGTGGGCGAGGTGCCCGACGGCGAGCCGGTCGAGCCAGTCCTGTGCCGCGCGTCGTGCCTCGGCGCGCGGCACGCCGTGCGCCCGCAGGCCGTACGCCGTGTTGGAGAGCGCGGACAGATGGGGGAAGAGGGCGCCGTCCTGCGGCACCCAGGCCACCCGGCGCCGGTGCGGCGGCTGCTCGGTGACGTCGGCCTCACCGAGCCGGAGCGTCGCCCGGGCGCGGGGGGTGAGGCCGAGGAGGGCGCGGAGGAGGGTCGTCTTGCCCGCACCGTTGGGCCCGACCACGGCGACGGTGGTGCCGGGGGCGGCGTCCAGGACCAGCTCGGTGAAGCCGGTGACCTCGGCGTGCAACGCCCATCGCCCCTCCTCCCCGTCGTCCGGGCCGGGCCCTCGCCCGGTGCTGTCCGCGGTGGGCTGCGGTCCGGCCGCGGTGGTGTCTTCGGCCGGGACGGGGGGTGCGGCCCGGTCCCGGCCCGGGCTGCCCGTCCAGCGGCCCCGCAGCGCGACCAGGACCGCCATCGCGACGGCGAGCAGCAGCAGCGACACGGAGGTGGCGGCTTCCGGCTCCTCCTGCAACAGGAGGTAGACCTGGAGCGGCAGGGTCTGGGTGGTGCCGGGCAGGTTGCCGGCGAAGGTGATGGTGGCACCGAACTCGCCGAGGGCCCGTGCCCAGGTGAGCGCGGCGCCGGCCAGCAGCCCCGGGGCGACCATCGGCAGCGTGACGGTGAAGAAGACCCGCACCGGCCCGGCGCCCAGGGACGCCGCCGTCTCCTCGTAGCGGGGGCGCAGCCCGGCGAGCGCGCCCTCCAGGCTGATGACCAGGAACGGCATGGCCACGAACGTCGCGGCCACCACCGCGCCCGAGGTGTGGAAGGGCAGGGTCACTCCGAAGGCCTGCTCCAGCCAGGGGCCGGCGATGCCGCGCCGCCCGAACGCGAGGAGCAGGGCCACGCCGCCGACCGTCGGCGGCAGCACCATGGGCAGCAGCACCAGCGATCGGACGATTGCCTTCCCGCGGAACGGCACCCGGGCGAGCAGCCAGGCCAGCGGCACGCCGAGGAGCAGGGACAGGCCGAGCGCCCAGAAGGAGACGACCAGGGACAGCTTGAGGGCCTCGACGGTGCCCGGGCTCGTGAGGTGCGTCCCGAACGAGCTCCACTCGGTGCGCGCCAGGACCCCGACGAGCGGGAGCACCAGGAACGCGACGGCGAGCAGTGCGGGCACGGCGAGGACGAGCGGAGTGCGCGGCCCGCGGCCGGCGGTCCGAGCGGGAAGGGGTTTCATGGTTCGTTCCAGGAGTGCGCGGAGGCGGGTGGGGGCTGTCCGTCCCCGGGCGCGGGCGGGCCCCCGGCCGGTGGCTCCGGCGCCACGGGCCCGTACGGGCCGGTTGCCGCGCCGACCCGCGCCGGTCCGCGACCGGAAGGGCTCAGGTCCTGTCGATGTGCACGCTGGTCGACTTGACCCGGGCGGTGGCCCGCATGCCCACCTCCAGGCCCAGTTCCTCCACCGCCTCGCGGGTGAGGAGGGAGACCAACCGGTGCGGACCGGCCTGGATCTCGACCTGGGCGGCGACGTCACCGAGCTTGACGGCGGTCACGATCCCGGGAAACGCGTTGCGTGCCGAGGTGTACGGCACTTCCTCGTCCCCGGCTGTGCTCTGCCCGACCTCCACGGAGAAGGCGGCCAGGTCGCGGCCGTCGATGAGGCGCCGGCCGTTCTCGTCGCGGTGCGTCGCGACCCGACCGGCGTCCGCCCAGCGACGTGCCGTGTCGGGGCTGACGCCGAGCAGACGCGCCGCCTGGCCGATGGTGTAGGACTGCATGGCCGCCACGTTAGGCCGTCCGGATTCTCATCTGCAAGGGACGACTCTGCTCCTCATGGCATCTGCCAGCCGACTTGGAGGAAACGACCAGGGAGAGCGTCCCGCGGCTTCCCCCCGACGACCTCGGCGCCCCGCTGTCCGCGCCCCGCTGTCCGCGCCCCGCTGTCCGCGCCCCGCGGTTCGCTCCCGACCGCCTCGGCTCTCCTCAGCCCGTCCCCGACCGTCGACCGATCGCCTCCACCAGTGGGAGGAGCCGGTGCGCCACCCGCTCGCGCAGCGCGATTTCGGTCCGGGTGCGGACCACCCCCGGCAACTGGATCAGCCGCTGGATGACGTCCTCCAGATGGCCGGCGTCCCGGGCCACCACACGGGTCAGGAGGTCGCCGCCACCGGTGATGGAGAAGGCCTCCACGATCTCCGGCACGCCCGCGAGCGCGTCGCCCACCTCGTCGAGATGGCCCTGGGTCACCTCGACGTGGACGAAGGCGAGCACCGGGTGCCCGAGTGCGGCGGGGGACAGGACCGGCCCGGTCGCCGTGATCACTCCGTCGCGTTCCATGCGGTCGATCCTCGCCTGCACGGTGCCGCGCGCCACCCCGAGGATCCGTGCGTACTCGCGCACGCTCGTCCTCGGCTGCTCGATCAACAGCCGCAGGATCCGGGTGTCGAGTCCGTCCACCGTCATGCGCGTCGGCCTCCTTCGCCCCGCTCGTCCGATTTCTGACTGTACCCAGCGGTTCGAGGGCCGACCGAAACGCTCGGAGCCGCCCGTCGCACCGACCACGGTGGGGGTGCCGGCCGGGCAGCGGTGGGGGTGCCGGCGGGGCAGCGGTGGGGGCGCTCCGTGGCGCCGGTGGCGACCGGTCGGAAGCCGTGCGCCGTGGCGCGCCGGGCCCGATGCCGCCCAGTGGTCCGTTGGCCTGCCGCTGGACCGGTGGTGGAGTCGTTCGCTGGGCCATTGGTCCAGTCGGTCGGCATCGAGTTGAGCCAGCGGCACCCGAATGGTTTGCTTGTCATATCCAGGTACTTTCGGCGCCGCGCAGCGCCGGGGCGGCGACGAGGCCGGTCCGGACCGCGGCGCCCTTCGTCGTGTCCGCGCACCCCCACCACCCCGGGACGGTGCGCAGCAGGGCGGAAGGCAAGACAAGGGGGCGGCTCACCGCCGTGAAGAGGATGTTCGTGGCGCCGGATCCGGGGCGCGTCAGGTTGAAGAACTCGCTGCGGGCCGTCATGGGGATCGCGCTCGCCGTCGCCCTCGCGGAGCTCGCCGGGCTCTCGCTGGCGGCCTCCATCACCGGTGGGCTCGCCGCGTTGCTGGCACTGTTCACCGTGACCGACGCCACCGTCCGCGCGCAGGCCGTGACGACCCTGCTCCTGCCGGCTGCGGGGCTTCCGGTGCTCGCCCTGGCCACCGCCCTGCACGACATGACGCTCCTGCGCGACCTCGCCTTCCTCGCGGTCGTCTTCTGTGGCGTCTACGCCCGGCGCTGGGGGCCCCGCGGCCATGCGCTGGGGATCTTCGCCTTCATGAACTTCTTCACGACCCAGTTCCTGCACGCCGTGCCCGGTGAGCTCCCCGAGCTCTACGCCGCCGTCGGCATCGCCCTGGCCGCTGCCGCCGCCGTGCGCTTCGTCCTGTGGCCCTTGGAGCGCCGCACCCCTCCGCCGGCCGCACCGGCCCCCTTGCCCGGAGCCGGCCTCGCCCGCGTGACCACCCGGCAGGCCGTGCAGGCCACGGCCGCCTGCTCCGTGGCGCTCGCCATCGGCCAGGTCCTCTCCGAGGACCGCTGGTACTGGGCCGTCGGCACGACCTGGTGGATCTTCGTGAACACGGTGTCGCGGGGCGAGACGCTGGTGCGGGGCTTCCGCCGGGTCCTCGGCACGGTGATCGGCATCGCGGTCGGCATGGTCGTCGCCATCCCGCTCCACGGGGCCCCGGCGCCCACGGCCGCCCTGGTCGCCCTCTGCGTCTTCGGGATCTTCTACGCGGCGCCCGTCTCGTACAGCTGGATGATGCTGGCGGTGACGGTCATGGCAGGACTGCTGTACGGCCTCCTCGGCGTGCTCGACCCGGCGCTGCTCGTGCTGCGCCTGGAGGAGACCGCGGTGGGCGCCGTGTGCGCCGCGCTCGCCGTGCTCCTCATCCTCCCCGTCACCACCCATGCGATCAACGACGCCTGGATCCAGCGGGCCCTGCAGGGCGTGCGCGCGGCCACGTCCGCATCGCTGCGGCGCCTGTCCGGTGAACCGGACGCCGATCCGACGCCGCACGCCGCAGAGCTGGAGCTGCTGCTCGGGCGGGTGCGCCTCTCCCTCGCTCCGCTGGTCCACCCGCTCAGCCCCTTCCGGAGCCGCAAGGCCAGGGCGCGCCAGGTGCTGGCCCTGCTCGACGAATGCGCGGAGGAGGTCCGCGGGCTCACCGCGGTGGCGGCAGATCCGGCCGCGGGCCACGACGCCCGGCTCGCGGCGGCCTGCTGGCGCGTCGAGGCGGCCGTGGAGCGTCTGACCTCGCCGCGGTCCGGTCGTGCCGGCGCCGAACGCGGGGGACCGGAGGAGGCGCTGGTCGCCCCGGCGGCGGGCCATGGTGCGCTCGGCCACGTCAGCGGCCTGGAGAAGCTCCTCGCGGCACTGGACGAGCCGCTGCGCACGCCTCCGGGATCCCTGCTGGTCCGTTCCTGAGGTTGCCGGCGCCCACCCCCGCTTTGGTCTAGACCGCCTGCTACCGTCGGCCCGACGAGACCGGTCGACCGGGACCGGGCCAGCGGACAGGGAGACGCCGTGGGCGACACAGCAACGGATCGGGAGCAGCGCCGGGCGCGGGCGTTCATCGGCTCCTTCACCACGGCCGGCGGACACGGGGTGCTCGCCGCCGAGGCGGACCCGGAAACGGGGGCGCTGACGGTCACCGGAGCCTGCGACGCCGTCGCCGATCCCTCGTTCCTCGCGCTCGCCGGGTCGGTGCTGTACGCCGTGTCCGAGACCGACGCGGGTGCGGTGGCAACCTTCGACGCCACCGGGCCCGCCCCCCGACCGCTCGGCCCGCCCGTGCCCGTCGACGGCTCGGGTCCCACCCATCTGGCGCTCGCCGCCGGCCACCTCCTGACCGCGAACTACGCTTCCGGCAGCGTCACCGTCCTGCCCCTCGACGAAGACGGCGCCGTTCGTCCCGCCACGACGGTCCTGCAGCACGAGGGCGGCGGCCCGGTGGTCGACCGGCAGGCCGGTCCGCACGCCCACCAGGTCCTCCCCGACCCCAGTGGGAACTGGATCGTCAGCGTGGACCTCGGCACCGACTCGGTGAGGACCTACGTCCTCGATCCGGAGACCGGGACGCTCGGCCTCCACGGCGAGACCGCCCTGCGCCCCGGATCGGGTCCGCGTCACCTCGCCTTCCATCCGGCGGGTGGGCACGCGTACGTCCTGAACGAACTGCGGCCCACCCTCACCGTCTGCCGTTGGAACGCCGCCGGGGGCGCACTCGAACCGCTCGGCGAGACGGCCGTCGTTCCCGAGGGGACGCCCGGGCCCGCCTACCCGTCCGAAGTGGTCGTCGCCCCCGACGGCCGCTTCCTGTGGGCCGCGGTGCGCGGGACCGACGCCATCGCGGTGCTCGCCCTGGACGGGGAGGGTGCCGTGGCGGAGCTGGTGGCCACCGTCCCCTGCGGCGGTTCCTGGCCGCGCGACCTGTCCCTCGACCCCTCCGGACGGTGGCTGTACGCGGCGAACGAGCGCTCAGGCGACGTCACCTGGTTCGCCCTCGACCCGGCGACCGGGATCCCGTCCCCAGCCGGTTCGCTCGCCGCACCCGCCGCTTCCTGCATCGTCCTCGGCTGAGCTTCGGAGCGGGCCGCGACCGGACACGACGAAGGGTCCGCACCGGACGATTTCCGGAGCGGACCCTTCCGTGCGACGCGGCGGCGCCGTCTCAGAGCGAGTGAGCGCCCTGCGGCTGCTGGGGGAGGCCGAGCGCGGCCGTGTACTGCGAGAGCACCAGCTTGCCGATGGCCGGGTAGGCCCCCAGCGGTTCGGCTGCGGCGCAGCCGGCTTCCTTCGCGGCCTCGTCGAGGAGGCCCTCGGCCAGCTCGGGACCGATCAGGTACGGGGCGAGGGCCAGCTGCTCCGAGCCGGCTGCGCGCAGCTGCTCGGCCACCGAGGTGATGGAGCCCTCCTGGTCGAGCGCGGCGGCCATCACCGGAACGGCGAGGCGTGCGGCGAGCAGCATGCCGGTGATGCCGGCGGCCTGTACTGCCTCCTCGCCGCCGACCGTGGCCAGGATGATGCCGTCGGCGGCCGTCGCGACCGTGAACAGCCGGGCGCGGTCGGCGCGGGCGAGGCCCGCCTCGGAGAGGCGCACGTGCAGCGCCTCGGCGAGCAGCGGGTGCGGGCCGAGGACGTCGGTCAGCTCCGTGGTGTTGCCGCCGTCCATCAGGGCCTGGCGCACCTGGCGCATCTGGGCGCTGTCCGGGCCGGCGAGCAGCGGAACGACGACCGCGTCCGGCCCCGTCGGGGCAGTGGCCTCGCGACCGGCGGCCAGGGCCAGCTCGTACCGCTCGGTCCGCAGCTTGGCGGTGGCCGTGAGGACGGCCGTCAAGGACGGGTACTCGGCGTCGTCGCCCTCCAGGAAGCCGATCGCGGCCTCCAGGCCGGGCAGCTCCGAGCGGGCGATGCTCACGACCTCTTCGGCCAGCGAGCGTATGGCGGACGACGGCACGCCGGGAACGGCGAGAACGAGTGCGGGAGCGCCCTCGGGCGCCGCCGCGGGTTCGGGGCGACGGTGCCGCCCGGACTGGCGGGGTCGAGGCATTCGTACAGGCAGGCCGGAAGCAGGCCCAGTGGGGGTGCTCATGGCGCCGCATGCTACTGGTTTCGCCCGTCGCGCCGTTGGCTGAGGTGCGGTCGCGCGCCTTCTGCCCCCCTATGTCCGGGTCTCGATCGGGCCTCCGTTCCGCTGCCGTCCCGAACTCACCACCGATGGGTCCGCGGCGGCACCGGCAGACCGCTTCCCACCTGCCCGGACGTCCCGAGCTAGCGGATTTCGGCCCCGAAGAGACGGAGGAGCGAAGGGTCCTCCGGCAGTCGCAGGGCATCGGCGGCGAGCGCGGTCGCGAGGGCCGCCGCCCCGGCCAGTGGATCACCCGCCGCCTCCGTGGTCCGGGCCTGCGGGAGAACCGCGTCCAGCGCGACGCGCAACGGTTCGAGCAGCGGCCCGCCCATCTTGAAGAGGCCTCCGGTGAGCGCCACCACGGCCCCAGGCCCCCTCGGGCAGGCGGCCTCGGCCGCTTCGGCGATGTGCCTTCCGGCCCGCGCGAGGATCTCGGTCGCCACGGGATCCCGCGCAGCGGCGCAGGCCCCCACCTCCGGGGCGAAGGAGGCCAGTACCGCGGGCCGGTCCGTTCGCGGGTAGAGCACGCCCGGTAGACCGGCCACCGGCCCGAAGAGCGCCTCGGCCCGGGCCAGGAGCGCCGTCGAACCGCCGCGCCGGCCGTCATGGGAGCGCAGCGCCGCCTCCAGCCCCGCCCGGCCGATCCAGGCGCCGCCGCCGCAGTCGCCGAGGAGGTGCCCCCACCCGTCGACCCGCCGCCAGGAGGCCAGGTCCGTGCCCAGGGCGATCAGGCCCGTACCGGCCGCGACGACGACGCCCGGCCGCTGTCCGAGCGCCCCGGCGTACGCGGTGACGGCGTCCGCGGCGAGGGCCGTGCGCCGCACCCCCCAGGCCGCGGCGAAGGCGTCCGGCAGTGCGGTCCGCAGCTCGTCCCCGAGGGTCGCCATCCCGGCGGCGCCGACGACGACGGCCGCGATCGGCAGCCCGCCGGTGCGCTCCCGCAGGGCGGCGACGGCGGGCAGCACCTGTTCCAGGAAGTGGTCGGCGGAGATGCCGCCGGGTCCCGTGCGCACCGGTTCCCGCGAGGAGGCCGTCTCCAGGACGGTGCCGCGCTCCGCATCGGCCAGGGCAATGCGGAGCCCGGAGCCGCCGGAGTCGACGCCGATGACCGAGGCGCCGGAGGAGTCGCTCGTGGAACCTGCGGAACCCATGGAGACCACGGTGCACCATCCTCGGCATCGGGGGCGGGAGCGGCGGAGGTCCGGGCCGACCCCGGTTGTCACTGTAGGCCGGTAGAGTGACGGACCGTGACAGCACGACCGTTGAACGAACTGGTGGAGCCCGGTTGGGCGGAGGCGCTGAGCCCCGTCGCGGGGCGTGTCGCCGAGATGGGCGACTTCCTGCGGGCGGAGATCGCCGCAGGAAGGACCTACCTCCCGTCCGGGCAGAACGTCCTGCGGGCGTTCCAGCAGCCCTTCGAAGAGGTGCGGGTCCTGATCGTGGGTCAGGACCCGTATCCGACGCCGGGCATGGCGATGGGGCTCAGCTTCTCGGTCGCACCCGAGGTGCGTTCGCTGCCCGGCAGCCTGGAGAACATCTTCCGGGAGCTCCACACCGACCTCGGCCTGCCCCGACCGTCCAACGGCGATCTGACCCCGTGGACCCGTCAGGGCGTCCTGTTGCTCAACAGGGCGCTCACCACCGCCCCGCGCAAGCCGGCCGCCCATCGGGGCAAGGGCTGGGAGGAAGTGACGGAGCAGGCGATCCGTGCGCTCGCCGCCCGGGGCAAGCCCCTGGTGTCGATCCTCTGGGGGCGTGACGCCCGCAATGCCCGCCCGCTCCTCGGCGACCTTCCGGCGGTCGAGTCCGCGCACCCCTCCCCGATGTCGGCGGACCGCGGATTCTTCGGTTCCCGTCCCTTCAGCCGGGCGAACGAGATGCTCCTCGGCATGGGGGCCCAGCCGGTGGACTGGCGCCTGCCCTGAGCGTTTCGGGGTCGGCCCCGGAGCGAGGGCCGGTGGGGGAGGAGGGGCGCGGCCTTGCGGTGGGGAGTTCCGGCCGGTCGGCGAGGTCCGGTCACGGTCGCTCAGATCACCGCCGCCCGTACGCACAGCACGTCCGGCAGGTGCTGTGCCAGCAGCTGCCAGGTGTCGCCGTCGTCGGCGCTCGCGTACAGCTCGCCGTTCCGGTTGCCGAAGTAGATGCCCGCCGGGTCCGCGTCATCGGTGCACAGGGCGTCCCGCAGCACCGTGCCGTAGTGGTCGCCCTCGGGCAGCCCCCGGCTCAACGGCTCCCAGGTGGCGCCCGCGTCCGTCGTGCGGTAGACGCGGCAGCGGTGGTCGGCCGGGACGCGGTCGGAGTCCGCGGCGATCGGGAAGACGTACGCCGTGTCGGGGCGGTGCGGGTGCGCGGCGACGGCGAAGCCGAAGTCGGAGGGGAGGCCGTCCCCGATGTCGGTCCAGCTCGCGCCCGCGTCATCGCTGCGGAACACGCCCCAGTGGTTCTGGAGGTAGAGCCGGTCCTCGTCGCCCGCGTCCTGGGCGATCTTGTGCACGCACTGCCCGAACTCCGGGTGCGGGTCGGGAAGGAACACGGCGGACACGCCCCGGTTGGAGGGTTCCCAGGCCGCCCCGCCGTCCCGGGAGCGGAACACCCCCGCCGTTGACACGGCGACCGCGAGCGCGTCCGGGTCGCGCCGGTCGGTGACGACGGTGTGCACCGCCTCGCCGCCGCCACCCGGCACCCAGCGGGAGCGGGTCGGATGCTCCCACAGGGGACGGACGAGCGCGAACGACTCCCCGCCGTCCGTCGACCGGAAGAGCGCCGCGGGCTCCGTGCCGGCGTACACGACGTCGGGGGAGTGCGCGGGGGCGGGGTGCAGTTGCCAGACCCGTTCCAGTGACGCACCGGTGTCCTCGGGGAACTTCACCGCGGGCTCCGGTGGTTCGGTCCACGTCCTGCCGAGGTCGTCCGAGTGGAAGACGGAGGGACCCCAGTGGCTGCTGTCCCCGCCGACGAGCACCCGCCGGACGGGGCGCCGGGTGTCGATGGCGACCGAGTACACCGCTTGCGCCGGGAAGGCGGGATCGTCGAACTCCCATCGTCCGTCGTGCCTCCGGCCGATGAAGAGGCCCTTGCGGGTGCCTACGGTGAGGAGTACGTCGGGCATGGTGGCCACCTCCAGGACGCCGTCGTCACTGATGCGGCCAGTCTGCACCCGGCCACTGACAACCGCCTCGGAGACACTCCCCGGTCGGCCTCCGGGTCAGATCGCCCAGGCGTACGGTGACGGGGCCGACAGCTCGCCGCCCAACGCACGGGCGGCGCGGCGCGGCCAGGAGGCGTCGCGCAGCAGTTCGCGGCCGAGCAGGACCGCGTCCGCCTCGCCATTGGCCAGGATCTTCTCGGCCTGTTCGCCCTCGGTGATCAGGCCGACCGCAGCCACCGGCAGCCCGGTCTCCGCCTTGACGCGTGCGGCGAAGGGAACCTGGTAGCCGGGCCCCACCGGGATCTCGGCCGGTCCGCCGTTGCCGCCGCTGGAGACGTCGAGGAGGTCGACCCCGTGCTCGCGGAGGAGTGCGGCGAAGCGCACGGTTTCGTCGACGGTCCACCCCTGTTCGTCCAGCCAGTCGGTGGCGGAGATGCGGAAGAAGACGGGCAGCTCTTCCGGCCACACGGCCCGCACCGCGTCGACCACCTCCAGGGCGAAGCGGGTCCGGTTCTCGAAGGATCCGCCGTAGGCGTCCGTGCGGTGGTTGCTGTGCGGGGAGAGGAACTCGCCGATGAGGTAACCGTGCGCACCGTGCACCTCGACGACCTCGAAGCCGGCCTCCAGGGCGCGCCGGGCCGCGTCCGCGAACTGCGCGGTGATCTCCCGGATCCGCTCCGCGGTCAGCTCGGTCGGCACCGGGTACCCCTCGGCGAATTCGACCGGGCTGGGGCCGACAGGCTGCCAGCCGGTGCCCGGGGCGACCGGACCGCGACCTTCCCAGGGCCGGTTGGTCGAGGCCTTGCGCCCGGCGTGCCCGAGCTGGATGCCGGGTACGGTGCCGTGCTCCTTGAGGAAGCCGGCGATCCGGCGCAGCCCCTCCACCTGGGTGTCGTTCCAGAGCCCGAGGTCCGCCGGGCTGATGCGGCCCTCGGGGGCGACGGCGGTCGCCTCGACGAGGATCAGTCCGGCACCGCCGGTGGCCCGGGCCGCGTAGTGGGCGAAGTGCCAGTCGCCGGCGACGCCCGTCCGCGGTCCGGAGGTCTCCGCCGAGTACTGGCACATGGGCGCCATCCAGACCCGGTTGGGCACGGTCAGGGAACGCAGGGTGTAGGGCTCGAAGAGGGCGACGCTCATGACGGACTCCGTTTCGGGATGCCTCGAAGGTCCTCGTACGATACTCATCGTAGTACGGGGACTGTCAAACTACGAAGATTCTCGTACAATGGATCCCACCCCGGATGAAGTGGAGCCGCCGCGTGACGACCACCACGAACCCGCGCGTCCTCGAGCACCCCGCGCGTGATCGGATCCGCCTCGAAGAGGTGCTGCATGCGTTCTCGGACGCGGTGCGCCTGCAGATCGTGCGGGACATGGCGCGCGAGGGGGTCGAGCTGAGCTGTTCGCACTTCGACCTTCCGGTCACCAAGTCCACGACCACGCACCACTTCCGGGTGCTCCGCGAGAGCGGCGTCATCCAGCAGGTGTACCGCGGCACGGCCAAGCTCAACGCGCTCCGCAGGGAGGACCTCGACGCCCTCTTCCCCGGCCTCCTCGACTCCGTCCTGGCCTCGGTCGACGCGCAGGCGGGGCGGGAGGGGGGCGAGGACTGACCCCCCCCGCCTCCGGCCCGCGCGGCGCGTCCGGTTCGACGGACCCGGCGGAGCGGATCCGGACGGGCCGCCCGAACGTCCGGTCCCGGTCGGGCTACTCCGGCCGCGGCGACTGGCCGGAGGAGGGGTGGCCGGCCGGGTGCCGGGGTGACGGAGCGCCGTCGGGCGGACCTCCCTCCGGCGGTGCGCCCGCCTCCCAGTCGAGTCCGTACCGCTGGAACAGTTCCGACCGCAGGCGCGCCAGCGGCATCGGGGCCCCCGGCAGCAGCACCGCCACCACCGCGCCCATCAGCAGGGCGCGCAGGAGCGGGTAGTCCGTGTCCACGTCCGCGGAGCCGTACCGCGTGACCGTGTCCCGCAGCAGGAAGGCCAGGCGCTGCTGCTCCTGGCACTGCACGAACCCTTCGGCCTGCAGGATCAGTGCCATGTGCGTCCGCATCAGGGTGGGCCGCTCCACCGCGAGCCCCAGGATCGCGTCGATCGCGCGGGCCAGCCGCTCGTGGCCGTCCTCCGTGCGGGGCTCGCGCTCCAGCGCCGCCTCCAGGGTGCGGTGCATCAGTCGGTGCACCGCGGCCTGGAGCAGTTGCCGCTTGCCCGGGAAGTAGTAGGAGATCAGCCCCCGTGCCGTCCCGGCCCGTTCCGCGATGTCGCCGAGCGTCGTCGCTTCGTAGCCGTGTGCGTCCACGAGCTCCACGGTGGCCTGGAGGATCCGCTCCCGCGACCGACGGCGAAGCTCTTCATTGACCGATGGGCTACGCGGGGACATGCTGGACTCCTGCGTTGACTGGCTGCCGGCCAATATACTCGGCGCATCCCGTCGTCATGCCCCCGTGGCAGGCCGCCGGGCAGGCCGTCTGTTCTGGGCGACACGGGGGATCGTCCAGAACAGGCGGTTTCACTTCGTTTCTCCCATTCTGCTCCCGCTGCTCCCCGGGCCGTCGGCGCCGTCCTCGCCCCTCTTCCCGGACCTCCGCCCGCCCCTGCGGTACCCGAGCACCGCCGCGACCACGCAGCACCAGCCGAGCAGCCAGCCCTCCAGGACGTCCGAGGGCCAGTGCACGCCCAGGTAGACCCGGGTCCAACCGACCCCGAGCACCGAGACCACGGCCGCGCCCGCCAGGGTGCCCCAGCCGCGCCACCCGGCCCGCCAGTGCAGGGCGAGGACCCACAGCAGCAGCCCGCAGGCGACCGTCGCCGTCAAGGCGTGTCCGGACGGGAAGGCGGCGTACTGCGCGGAGTCGACGGGGTCGCTCCACCGGGGCCTGTCCCGCCCGACCAGTGCCTTGAGCCCCTGCTCCAGCCCGACGGCGAACAGGAGGGTGCCGACCACCCAGAGCGCCGCCCTGCGCTCCCGCCGCCACCACAGCAGCACGGCCGCGCCGGCGCCCAGGGTGCGCATCGTCCAGGGGTCCCACGCCCCATCGCTGAGCGCACGGTTGACGCGGGTGAACCCGGGGTGGGCGAGGGCGCTCCGGTGGAGCGCCTCCGCGACCGACCGGTCGAAGGAGAGCAGCGGTGACCACTGCACGGCGACGAGCAGGAGCAACAGGGCGGCCAGGACTCCGGATGCCACGGCTGAGGTGCGCATGAGTCGATCCTGCCCGACCGGGCGGGCCCCGCGTGCCCCGGCGGGCCCCGTGTTCCGCCGGTTCCCGGTGCCTCGCCCGGTGCCGTCCGGCCGGCCTTCGTGGTGAAGGCCGCCACGTGTCGTTACCCCAGGGTGCGGAGCACGGGCGCGAAGGCCACGAGCACCGGGACCACGGGCACCAGGGACGCGGCTGCCGTCAGCCTCAGCCGGTGCCCGGCCGTGAGCCGGGGAGCCGCCGTGAGCAGGCGGTTCACCCGTTGCGGCAGGTCGGCCTCAGGGGGGTGGCCGGGACCGAACACGCCGCGGTCCTCGTTCAGTTCGACCAGGGCGAGGGCGACCGTCAGCCGCCCGAACCGGCGCGAGGCCACGTCGTCGGCGGCCAGTTCCACCAGTCGGTGCATCTCTTCGCGGAAGGCCGTGAACACCGGGATGCCCGGGAAGCCCGTGGCCAGCGCCGTCGAACAGTGCAGCAGCCAGTCGTGCCGGGCCCTGGCGTGACCCTGCTCGTGTGCCAGGACCGCGTCCAACTGGCGTCCCTTCAAGCGTTGCAGCGCCGCCGTGGTGATGACCAGTCGGGGCGTCGGCCCCGCCATCCACCAGACGTCCGCCCGCTCGCCCTCCAGCACCACGAGCCGCTCGCCGCCCCCCTGCTCCCCGGGGAGCAGGGGGGCGCGGACCAGCAGTTCGTTGCGGCGCTGTCGCCGCCGGGCGCGGGCCCGCCCGACCTCCCGGCCGAGCATGGCCCCGGACCAGAGCCCACCGGCCGCCAGGACCACGGCGAGCACTGCGGACCAGGGGCCGGTCGTGGTGAGTTCGTAGGCGTCGACCACTGCGCGCGGTGCGGGTGCGAATACCTGGCCGCGTACGGCCTGCCAGGCCGTCGAGGCGCTGAGGGTCATGGAGAGCGCGAAGCTCAGCAGCACGGTGGCCACCGTGCACTGCCACGCCCACAGGGCCACCACGGGTTCCCGCTCGACCCAGTCCGCCCGGGCCAGGAGGCGGGGGGCCACGAGGGCGGTCAGGACGCCGAGGAGGAACAGCGCGAGGGAGACCCACATGGGCTCAGCCTATGAGCGCGGTACTCGACCGGGGTATGGCCTCGGACGGCAAGTGACGTACGCTACGGTTTGGTTGACCGGAGTGCGCGGGGGTCCGGCCGAACGGTGCCGGGTTTCCTTCGGCGGCTGCGGCCTCACAGGGTCACCAGCATCGCGAACATGGCGAGCGCCATCGAGAGCCGGCAGGCCAGGGCCAGCTCGGGCCGGTTCGTCCAGGCGGGGCCAGGAGCACCGGCGGTCGCCGCCGCCACCGGCACGATGCGCGCCCCCGCGTGCAGCGCGTAGCCCGCGTAGTAGAGGAGGAGTCCGCCGGTGAGCAGGGGGACGCCGCCCGGCGCCCCCGCCCCGTGACCCACATGTCCCGCGTGGGCCTCTGTCCCGCCGGGTGCTCCCATGGCCACGGCCATGTAGACCATGGCGAGCGAACCCACCAGGTGGTGCAGGTGGTGACCGCCGCGCCGAACCGCCAAGAGGCCGTGCAACGCCGCTGCACCGAACACCGCCGCGTACACGACCCAGCTCCAGTCGGGCGGCGTCAGCACCGCGGCGGGCAGCGCCATGGAGGCCATCCCGAACCCCATCACCGCCTCACTGCCCGCGGCCCGTCGCTCCTCCCTCGCACGGCCGCGCATCCGCAGCAGGCAGTACGCGCCGGTGGCTGCGCACAGTGCGACCAGGAGCCACCCGGACAGCGCCGGTCCGTGCACGGCCCACCTCCCCCTCGATGCCGTTCCTTCCCGAAGCCATGCCCGTGTGTCGTGCGTCGCACGCGGGCGCACGGGCGCGCACGGATGTACGAGGGGGAGCGGAAGGCGCGCGGGTTAGGCTCGGGGCGATCGCGCACGTCGATCGTCAACGCCCGAGGGGAGCCCCGCAGCATGGACACCGTCACGTCCCGGGAGACCGGCCGCATCAGCTACCGCGAGGCGGTCCTCGACGACGTACCGGCCCTCGTGCCGCTCGTCGAGTCGGCCTACCGGGGCGACGCCAGCCGGGCCGGTTGGACCACGGAGGCGGACATCCTGCAGGGGCAGCGCACCGACCGCGAGGGCGTCGCCGGCGTCATCACCGCTCCCGGCAGCCGACTCCTGGTGGTGGAGCGGGACGGGGAGGTCATCGCCTGCTGCCAGCTGGAGCACCGGGGGGAGGCGGCCTACTTCGGCATGTTCGCGGTCCGGCCCGAGCTGCAGGGCGCGGGCCTGGGCAAGCAGGTCCTCGCCGAGGCCGAGCGCCGGGTGCGCGAGCTCTGGGACGTCCGCGAGATGCACATGACGGTGATCTCGGTGCGAGCGGAGCTGATCGCCTGGTACGAGCGGCGCGGCTACCGGCGCACCGGGCGCATGACCCCGTTCCCCTACGGTGACGAGCGGTTCGGGCTGCCCCAGCGCGACGACCTGGAGTTCGAGCTGTTGATCAAGCCGCTGAACTGACCCCGGTGTGGCGGAAGCGTGGCTTCACCCCTGGTGGACAGGAAAAAATCCTGCCGCCAGGGGGGTCTTGCCGAATAATTTCTCTTGCTCCCCTTGTGTGAAAGAAGCGTCGATGGTTACCGTGTTTTGACGCAAGGTTCTCCTGTGGAGGAAGAGGCATGACGGAAATTCTTGTGCAGGACGTGACCGGTGGGGAGATATCCACCGACGCCCGGGTGGTCGACCACCCGGCTTGGACCGAGCTCAAGAATGCCGTGGAGGAGATCCGTCCCTGGCAGAGCGCAGACGGTTCCATCGACTTCGACGCCGAGGGCGCCCCGGCCCGCGCACTGGTCGAGCTGACCGTGGACCGCCTCGTCGCGGCCGTGGAGCAGCTCTCCCCGCTCGTCCCGCACGACGGTGCCTACCACCGCGCCCTCGTTGCCGACCTGCGCAAGTGGGTCGAGGGCGGATTCCTCGTGCCCGACTTCCTGGACTCCCTGATGGAGTTCCACCCGGCCGCGGGTCGGGCCGACGGGCTCCAGCACCTCGTGCTCTTCCCGATGTACACGCAGAACGGCAACCCGGACCGCAACTTCGAGGCCGTCGTGCTCCGCATGGTCTGGCCGGAGTGGCTCTCCGAGCTGGAGCGCACCCGCTACGACAACCCCGGTTTCTGCGGCATCACCTTCGAGGACTTCACCGCCGGGTACGACACCAACTCGGCCGTCCTCTTCCCCGAGACCGTCGCCGTCCGTGAGGTTCCGGAGCGCTTCACCTGGGGCGGCATCTTCTGTGACCGCGAGGCCGCGCGCTTCCGCAAGGTCACCGAGGCCGCTGTCGACACCCTCGGCATCGACCTGCCCGAGGACATCGCCGCCATGGTCGGCGACCAGAAGCGCTGCGAGCAGGCCTTCGTCCTGTGGGACATGGTCCACGACCGCGCCCACAGCCGCGGCGACCTGCCCTTCGACCCCTTCATGATCAAGCAGCGCCAGCCCTTCTGGATGTACGGCCTGGAGGAGCTCCGCTGCGACCTCACCGCCTTCAAGGAGGCCGTGAAGCTGGAGTCCGAGGGCAACGTGCACGGCCGT
This sequence comes from Streptomyces sp. NPDC058872, assembly GCF_042743065.1. Classification (NCBI taxonomy): domain Bacteria; kingdom Bacillati; phylum Actinomycetota; class Actinomycetes; order Kitasatosporales; family Streptomycetaceae; genus Streptomyces; species Streptomyces sp. NPDC058872. The sequence continues at coordinate 2,402 of NZ_JBHYMK010000029.1, read as the reverse complement.
GACGTGCAGTACGCGGTCCTCTTCGACCGCATGTTCCGCTTCCCGCTCACCGGTGACCGCAACCGCAACTACGACGGCCTGGGCGGCCAGCTCCTCTTCGCGTACCTCCACAAGAACGACGTGGTGCGCTGGACGGACAACGTCCTCACCATCGACTGGCAGCGCGCACCCGAGGTCACCAACCGCCTCTGCGGCGAGATCGAGACCCTCTACCGCGACGGCATCGACCGCCCGAAGCTCGTCCACTGGTTCAAGGCGTACGAGTTCGTCTCCACCTACCTCGCCCCGCACCCGGGATCGAAGTGGGCCAAGGGCCCCGACGCCCTCGACCTCTCCCTCCCGCCGCGCAAGCTCGTCGACGACGTGCTTCCGGACGAGTTTCCGCTCAGCATGTTCTTTGAGGCCCTCGCCAAGAAGATGAAGGGCGTGATCGCCGACACCAAGGGCATCACCGCCGCCGACGTCTCTCGGACCGAGCAGGCCGCCGCGTGAGCGCACCCACGGAGCACACGGAGGAGACGTCGCCCATGAACGCCAACGGAAACGGCGGGCCGCTCGACGGCGCCGTCATCGCGGTCGCCGGTGCGGCCGGGCCCGCGGGCCGCGCCGCCCTGCTGCGCCTCGCCGAGGCGGGCGCGACGGTCGTCGCCTCCGACGCCGACCCGACGCGCCTCGCGGAGGCCGTCGACGCCGCCCGCTACGCCCACGGCGGGGCCAAGGTCATCGGTGACACGGTCGACCTCCTCGACCTGGACGCCACGCGCGACTGGGCCGAGAAGACCGAGAAGGAGTTCGGCCGGATCGACGGACTGGTCCACCTCGTCGGCGGCTGGCGCGGCAGCTCCTCCTTCACGGAGACCGACCTCCGGGACTGGGACTTCCTGGAGAAGCTCCTGATCCGCACCGTCCAGCACACCTCGCTCGCCTTCCACGACGGGCTGCTGCGCGCCGGCGGGCGCGGCCGGTACGCCCTGGTCAGCCAGGTCGGTGCCCACAAGCCGCTCGCCAACAACGCCGCGTACAACGCCGGCAAGGCGGCGGCCGAGGCGTGGACCCTGGCCATGGCGGACTCCTTCCGCAAGCTGGGGGGCGACGACGGCCCGCAGGCGGCGGCTGCGATCCTGGTGATCAAGGCATTGGTGCACGACGCCATGCGCGCCGAGCGCCCCCATGCGAAGTTTGCGGGCTTCACCGACGTCAAGGACCTGGCCGACGAGATCGCCGGCCTCTGGGACAAGCCCGCCCAGGAAGTGAATGGACAGCGCCTGTGGCTGACCCCCAAGCCGTGACCACGGCACTCGGCCCCAGGACCGACGCGCGTCGTCACCACGACCCGTCGGTCCGGGGCTTCGCCAGCGACAACTACGCCGGCGCCCACCCCGAGGTCCTCGCCGCCCTCGCCCTCGCCAACGACGGTCACCAGGTCGCGTACGGCGAGGACCAGTACACCGAGCACCTCCAGCGGATCGTGCACAGTCACTTCGGCCCGACCGCCGAGGCCTTTCCGGTCTTCAACGGGACCGGGGCGAACGTGACCGCCCTCCAGGCGCTCACCGACCGCTGGGGTGCCGTCGTCTGTGCCGAGAGCGCCCACATCAACGTGGACGAGGGCGGCGCGCCGGAGCGGATGGGCGGCCTCAAGCTGCTCACCGTCCCGACTCCGGACGGCAAGCTCACCCCCGAGCTCATCGACCAGCAGGCCTGGGGCTGGGAGGACGAGCACCGGGCCATGCCCCAGGTCGTCTCGATCACCCAGAACACGGAGCTCGGCACCGTCTACACGGTGGACGAGATCCGCGCGATCGTCGAGCACGCCCATGCCATGGGAATGAAGGTGCACCTCGACGGTGCCCGCATAGCCAATGCCGCGGCCTCGCTGGACGTTCCGATGCGGGCGTTCACCAACGCGGTCGGCGTGGACGTGATCTCGTACGGCGGGACGAAGAACGGCATGCTCTTCGGTGAGGCCGTCATCGTCCTCAACCCGGACGCGGTCAGCCACATGAAGCACCTGCGCAAGCTGTCCATGCAGCTCGCGTCGAAGATGCGCTTCGTGTCGGTGCAGCTGGAAGCCCTCCTCGCGAAGGACCTGTGGCTGCGCAACGCCCGCCACGCCAATGCGATGGCCCAGCGCCTGGCCGCCGGGGTGCGCGGCCTCGACGGGGTGGAGATCCTCTACCCGGTGCAGGCCAACGCGGTCTTCGCCCGGCTGCCGCACGAGGTGACGCGACGGTTGCAGGAACGCTTCCGCTTCTACTTCTGGGACGAGAGGGCCGGCGACGTCCGCTGGATGTGCGCCTTCGACACCACGGAGGACGACGTGGACGCCTTCCTCCAGGCGCTGAAGGAAGAACTGGCCCGCTGATCGGGCGACGGCACGCAGATGCGGCCGGACCGGAAGC
>NZ_JBHYMK010000028.1:0-93351 GCF_042743065.1 Streptomyces sp. NPDC058872 | reverse complement strand
ACCACGCCGACTGGGCCGGGGCCACACTGCTGAGGTGATGCCGGTGCCCGAGTCGGCGGGGACCCACGGGAGTCCCGCCGACTCGGGCACCGCGCCCCGGTGGGGACCCGCACGCGCGTCTTTCCCGGCCCGATGGCGCCACCGCCTTCGGGCCGCACCGTTCCCACCCTCGCCATGTGCCGGCTGCGGGCGGCGGAAGGCTTCGTCACCGTCCCGTCCGGACCCCTACCCCGCCCCGTGGGAGACTTGTGAACACGACGGACCGCACCACCGCACCGCCTCCGTTGGAGCTGGCCGACGGTCGTCCCGCCGCGGCTGCCTGGTCGCTCGACCCCTCGGTCAAACACCTGAACCACGGGTCGTTCGGGGCGGTGCCGCTCCTGGCCCAGGAAGAGCAGGACCGGCTCCGCCGGTGCATGGAGGCCTCGCCCGTGCAGTGGTTTCCCGCATTGCCCCGGAAGGTGGCAGCCGCGCGGAGCGCCGTTGCCCGCTTCCTGCGGGTGGCGGCGGACGACCTCGCTCTCGTGCCCAATGCCAGCGCCGGTGCGAGCGTCGTCTACGCCGGCGTCCCCGAGCGGTCCGGAGGCGAGGTGGTGGTGACCGATCACGGCTACGGCGCCGTGACCATGGGAGCCGAGCGCATGGCCCGGCGCTGGGGCGGTCGGGTCCGCACGGCGCGTGTGCCACTCGACGCCGACGCCGACACGGCGTACGCGTGCGTCACCGGTGCGCTGGGCGAGAAGACCGGTCTCATCGTCCTCGACCACATCACCTCGGCAACGGCGCGCTGGATGCCGGTGGCGCGGATCGCCGCCGAAGCACGCAGGAGGGGCATCCCGGTCCTCGTGGACGGGGCGCACGTGCCCGGACTGGTCGACGACCCCCTCACCGGCATCCCGTGCGACTTCTGGGTCGGCAATCTCCACAAGTTCGGCTGCGCTCCGCGGGGCACCGCGGTGCTCGTCGCGCGCACCGGGCTGCGCGAGCGTGTGCACCCGCTGATCGACTCGTGGGGTGCTTGTGAGCCCTTCCCCGACCGGTTCGACGCCCAGGGGACCGTGGACGCCACCAGCTACCTCGCCGCGCCCGTGGCCCTCGGCTTCATCCAGGACACCTGGGGGTGGGAGAAGGCCCGCAGCTACATGCGTGCGCTGGCCGACCACGCGGAGCGGATCGTCGCCGAGGCGTTCTCGGACCTGACCGGGCAGGACTGCCGCGTGGACGTGGGCATGCCCGTCGGCGCCATGCGGCTGGTGCGGCTGCCCGCACCGTTGGCCGCGAGCCGTGCAGAGGCCGACGCGCTCCGTGACCGGGTCGGGCGGGAGCTGGGCGTCGCCGCCGCCTTCACCAGCTTCGGAGGCGCCGGCTATCTGCGCCTTTCGACGCACGTGTACAACACGGCGGCCGATTTCGAGCACTTTGCCGAGCGTTGCGTTCCCGTGCTCGGGGCATGGGCCCGCGAGCGGTGATCTGGTGGCGGTGCGGGACCCGGCATCGTCGGATCCCGCACCGTCGGTCGCGGCTGTGTGGCCCCCGTACGCGGGGCAGCCTCCCGTGCCTCAGCCGACCTCGACGGTCACCGTCCGGCCCGGCTGCACGGCGATGTCTGCGTAGGTGTACGTCGTCCCGTTGACGACCGTGGTCCTGATCGGCCAGGCCGTACCGTCGACCGTGACCGACGAGCGTTGACCGGGGAACCGTGCCTCCCAGGTGTACGGGGCGGAACCGTAATTGGTGAGGGTCGACTTCGTGGAACCGTCATGACGCAGTGCGAAGGTCTGGCCGCCGATCTCCAGTTGGTCGATCTTCAGCCAGTCCATGCCCGCAGGCAGTCGGGACTGTGTGGTGATCCGCCGGTTGGGGGCGTCGGGTGCGAGGCCCAGCAGTCCCTTCACCGTCTGGTCGACCAGGGTGTACGAGACCTCCGGGTAGTCGCCGTTGGGTCCCTGCCGGGACACCGGGTGCTGGACGTTGCGCTGGTCGTAGACGTAGTTCATCCACTTCCACGCGGTGTCGTTGCGGTCGTGGGCGAAGAAGGTGTCGGGCAGGTAGGAGATCGCCTCGATGTTGGTCGGCTTGCCGTCTCCGCTCGCCTGCTGGTCGACGTAGTCGAGATAGGCGTCGTTGCGTGCTCCGGGGTCGATGAGCTGCTTCATGGGCATGAACCAGCTGTTCTCCTTGCCCCAGCCGGTGAGTGCCTGGCCGTCCACGGTGTAGCCCCTGACCATGGCGCCGCCGGAACCCGTGCCGCTCCAGGTCGTGTTGAAGTACTCCTTGAGATCGGCGGCCTTCTCGGCGGAGTCGGCGGCCAGCGTGCTGTCGCCCTTGCTCTCCGCGAGGGCCGCCATGGCCAGGTACGCCCTGTACTGGGAGGCGATGGCGTCGCCCGACTCGGCGAGGCGTTCCTCGCCGACTTCGTTGTAGCTCGCGGCGCCGGCGAAGATGCCGTCGCCCGTGCCCTCGGCGACGCCGTTGGGCTTCCGGGCGTCGTGGAGCGCGATGAACTCCTCGGTGGTGTGCCGGTAGAAGTCCCACAGGACGGGGTCGTCCAGATATGCGGGGTCGCCGCTCCAGCGGTAGGCCTCATCGGCCTTCTCCACCAGCTCGAAGGGGGCGGGGACCTCGCGTACGTAACTGTGGGGATTGCGGTAGTCGATCGACAGGTAGGTCTCGTCGTCGAAGTTGACGGCCCACACGGGGAAGTACTTGTGCTTGACCGTGGACGAGGCGGCGAACGCCCGCAACATGCTCTTGTTCTCTTCGTGCAGGCCGAGCACGGCCGCACCGCCGAGCTGGTGGACCATGTCGCGCGAGTAGAAGGCGCTGCGGTGGGCGTAGCCCGCCCAGTAGGACGGCCCGTAAACGGCGGTGCCGGAGCCCGAGGGGTAGCGCTCGTCGACGTTGAGGGGGCCGACGGTGCCCGGCAGCTGGACCCAGCTGTTGGCCTTGCGCTTGGCCCAGTCGAACATCTCGACGGCCTTCGGATCGGAGGAGGTCACGACCGGGTCTGCGGGGGCGCCCGGCGAGATCATGAGGTCGTCGGCGTTGACCCAGCCGTCCCCGGATTCGAAGGCCGCCTCGAGCCGGTCGCCGGCCCTCAGTTCCACCCTGCTGACCGTGTGGCGCGCATAGGTGGGGCGGCTCGGCAGGGCGACCGCGCCGACGGTGACGCCGTTGACCCGGACGACGAACCTTGCTCCGGGGCCGCCGGTGGCGATCCAGGCGGAGAAGTCGTACGTGCCCGGAGCAGCGGCCGTGACCGTCTGGGAGACCTTCCTGCCCGCTCCCGCATCCAGGTAGACCAGCTTGGTGCCGCCGTGCGGGATGTTGGAGGCGACGCCCGTGCCCGGGGTGAAGGTCCAGCCGGTGGACCCCAGCTCGAAACCGGGGTTCGCGAGGGTCAGTAGTGGCTGGCCCGCCGCGACGACCTGGCCGTCCAGCACCAGCGGGGTGAGCAGGGTCAGGGCGGCGACGAGGGCCATGCGTGCGGGGCGAGTGCGTCTCATGGGTTCTCCGGTCCGGTCGGCGGTGTGGGTGGCCGGACGCTAACAGCGCGCTTTGAGACCCTGCAACACTCCTGCAAGATTCTATTGCTCGATGCGGCAGTAAATTTTCAATGAAGTCTTGCAAGTCAGATTGGCCGATTGTTAACGTCGCCTCTCGTCAGCCAGGCGCTCTCGCCGGCTTGGCTCTTCGATCCGCGAGGCAAGGGGTTGTGTCATGGGCATGAACCGTCGCAATGTTCTGCGGGCAAGCGGCGTACTCGCCGCCGGCGTCGGTCTGGGAGGCCTCACCGCCTGTTCCGGCACGGGCGCCACGGGCAAGGGAGGCGGTGCGGCCGGCGACGCCGAGAAGGGGGACATCACGGTCTGGAGCTGGGCGGGCCCCGCCGCCGAGATGAAGGCGCTCGTGCCGGCCTTCAACAAGCAGCATCCGGACATCAAGGTCACCGTCCAGGACATCGGCAACCCGGCCATCTGGGACAAGATCACCACGGGGCTCGCGGCCGGCGGAGCCGGCCTCGCCGACGTGCTCCACATCGGGGTCGACTACCTGCCGGGCTACGTCGAGAAGTTCCCCAACGGCCTCGCCGACCTGAGCAAGCTCGGCGCGGACACGTACGAGGACGCCTTCGCCAAGGGCCTGTGGCAGACCGTCTCGTCCAAGGACGGCCGGGTGAACGCCCTTCCCTGGGAGGCCAACTCGGCCGGCTTCTACTACCGGACCGACGTCTTCGAGGACGCGGACGTCGACGTCCACGCCATCGACACCTGGGATGACGCCATCGAGGCCGGCCGACAGATCAAGGCCAAGACCGGGAAGTACCTCCTCGGCATCGACAAGCCCGCCTCGCAGGCCGACTCCGCGAACTTCTTCCAGATGCTGCTGCAACTGCAGGGCACCTTCTACTTCAACCTGGACGGCGAGATCACGCTCGACTCGCCCGAGGCCGTCAAGGCGATGACGATCATCAAGCGGATGAACGACGCCGGTCTGGTGAGCGACCTGGCCGGCGGATGGAACGCGCTGATCAGCTCCATCAAGAAGGGGACCGCCGCCGTACTTCCCTGGCCCACCTGGTTCGGCGGCATCATCGAGGAAACCGTCCCCGACGAGGCCGGCAGATGGGGGGTGCGCCTGCCCCCGGCCGTCCGTCGCGGCGGCTTGACGAGTGCCACCGTCAACTCGACCCACCTCGCCGTGTCCGGCACCAGCAAGCAGCAGGCCGCCGCCTGGAGCTTTGCCGAGTTCGTCCTCACCCGCCCCGAAAACCAGGTGAAGATCTACAAGGAGAAGGGCATCGCCCCCGCCCTGATGAAGTCCTACGACGATCCGGTCTTCCACACCGAGTCGACGTTCTTCAGCGGTCAGAAGAAGGGCGAGGTCTTCTTCGACGCGCTGAAGGCGGACTCGCCGGCGTTCAACTACACCGCCGACTACGCCCGCGCGCTCAAGGTCACCACGGACGCCCAGACGAAGGTGCTCCTCAGCGGCGCCGACCCCGCCGAGGCACTGCGCGAGGCCGCCGACCAGCTCGCCCAGCAGACCGGCCGCAAGAAGGCGTGATGACCGCCCTCACCTCACCGACCCGCATGAAGCCGCCGATGGGCGCGCCCGGGAGGCCGCGCCCGCCACGGTTCACCGGCCGACGCCTGGCCCCGTACGCCTTCGTCCTGCCGGCGCTGCTGCTCTTCGCCGTGTTCAAGATCTACCCGATCGGCCACTCCTTCGTCCTCAGCCTCTACCGGACCGTCGGGGGCGTCGACACCTTCGTCGGCACCGACAACTACGCCAGACTGCTCGGCGACCCGCTGTTCTGGACCGCCCTGCGGAACACCGCCGTGATCCTTGTCTTCCAGGTGCCGGTGATGCTGGCGCTGGCCACCGGACTGGCCGTCGCCTTCGGCTCCGCCCTGCTGCGCGGCCGCGCGGTGTTCCGGCTCGGGTTCTTCCTGCCGATGGTCACCGGCCTGGTGGCGTACGGCCTCATCTTCTCGGTCCTGCTCAACGAGAAGTACGGGCTGGTGAACTGGCTGCTGGGACTGGTGGGAATCGGCGAGGTGCCCTGGCTCGTCGACCCGCTGTGGGCGAAGATCTCCCTGGGCCTGGCCCTCACCTGGCACTACACCGGCTACAACGCAGTGATCCTGCTCGCACGGCTCCAGTCCATCCCCACGGAGCTGTACGACGCGGCCTCCGTCGACGGCGCAGGCGGGTGGAAGTCCTTCCTGCACGTGACGCTTCCGGGACTGCGACCGGCGATCCTGCTCACCACGGTGCTGTCCACCATCGGCACCCTGCAGATCTTCGACGAGCCCTACGTCCTCACCCGCGGCGGACCGGACAACGCCACCCTCACCATCGGCGTGTACCTCTACCAGAACGCCTTCGTGTACTTCGACTTCGGCTACGCCTCGGCCATCGCCTACGCCCTCGCCGTACTGATCGGCATCCTCGGGCTGATCCAGTTCCGCGTCCTGGGAGACGGGAAATGACCACCGACACCACCGGAACCGGCCGGGCCGCGGCCCGCGGCAGACGCCCACGACCCGGCCGTGGCGGCAGCATCATGCTGACCTCAGGCCTGGCGATCGCCCTCGCCGTCGTCCTCGTCCCCTTCTACTGGCTCGTCATCGCCAGCACCCACGACTCCCAGGAGATCTTCGGCTCCCCGCCGCCCCTGCTCCCCGGCGGGCACCTCGCGCAGAACCTCTCCACCCTGCAGGAGACGGCCTCCTTCGGCCGCGTCGTGCTGAACTCGCTGGGCATCGCCGCCCTCTACACGCTGTGCGCGGGAGCGGTGTGCACACTGGCCGGCTACGCCTTCGCCAAGTACCGGTTCAAGGGGCGGGACCCGCTCTTCGGCCTGCTGATGCTGGGCCTCGTCATCCCGGCCCAGGTCACCCTGGTGCCGCTGTTCACACTGATGGCCGAGCTGGAGTGGCTCGACACCTACCAAGCCGTGATCATGCCCAACCTCGCCCTGCCCTTCGGAATCTTCCTGATGCGGCAGTCCATGGCGGCGCTCCCCGACGAACTCCTCGACTCGGGCCGCATGGACGGCTGCGGGGAGCTCCGGCTCTTCGTCGAGGTCGTCCTTCCGCCCATGAAACCGGCGCTGGCCGCTCTGGGCATCTTCCTCTTCCTCTACCAGTGGAACGACTTCGTCTGGCCCCTGATCGTGCTGCGCGACGGAGCGTCGTACACCATCCCGGTGGCGCTCGCCTCCCTGCAAGGAGTGGACGACACCGACTACGGCGCCATCCTCACCGGGACGGCCGTCGCCGCGATCCCCATGGCCGTCCTCTTCCTGGCCCTGCAACGCCACTTCGTCTCCGGCCTGCTCGCCGGAGCCGTCAAGGAGTAACGTGAGCGCTCTGACCCACGAGGCCGTCACCACTGCCGAACTCGCGCCGGCGGCGTACGAGCCGCTGCTCGACACCGTCGAGATGGCGGTCCTCTCTCCCGGAACCGAACCGACGTGGACGCTGTCCGAGCTCCCGGACGGCCTTCGGATGCTGCGCGTGGACGCCGGTGACGCGCCCGTCGAGATCCGGTTGTCCCTCCCCCTGGGGGACGCCGCCGGCTACTGGCATCCCAAGGCCGGCTGGTCCCGCACCCTGGTTGCCGACTGGGCGGGGCGATCCACCGTCAGCCTCGTCGACGGATTCGCCACGGGATGCCTGTACGACCACTCCGGGGCGACCATGCTCACCTTCGCGGCCACCGACCCGGCACCCGAGATCCGGCTCCGCTTCGGAGTGTCCGAGGAGAACGACACCTACGTCGTGCACCTCGAACTGCCCGCGGCCCCGGAGCCGCACCGCATCCTGTTCGTGCCGCGCCGCCCCTCGGTCGCCTCGGCGCTCGGCGCCCTGCGGGACTGGTTCACGGCCGGGACGCAGGCCATGCCCGTCCCGGAATCAGCCCGACTGCCCGTCTACTCCACCTGGTATGCCTTCAACCAGCAGGTGGACGCCGCCTCCGTCGAGCGGCAGGCCGACCTCGCCGTCGACGCGGGCTGTGGAGTGCTCATCCTCGACGACGGCTGGCAGCGACTGGGCAGCGGTCGCGGCTACGCCGGCTGCGGTGACTGGGAACCCGACCCCTCGAAGTTCCCCGACTTCACCGGGCACGTGGGCCGCGTGCGCCGTACCGGCCTTCGCTACATGGCCTGGATCGCCCCGCTGCTGCTCGGCCCCGAGGCGGACTGCTACGACCGATGGGCACCGTGCGCACCGACGGCGGCGACCGTACCCGGGGCATACGTCCTCGACCCGCGCCGACCTGAGGTACGGGCCCACGCGGTGGACACGTGCGTGTCCCTCGTCCGCGATCACGGACTCGACGGGCTCAAGATCGACTTCCTTGATGAGGCCATGGTCTACGCCGGTGACGGCGGCGACATCGGACAGGCCCTGACCCTGCTGCTGACCGAACTGCGGTCCGCGCTGGAAGCGGAGCGCACCGACCTCCTGATCGAGCTTCGACAGCCGTACGTCGGTCCGGGCATGGTGCCGTTCGGCAACATGCTGCGATCCTTCGACTGCCCGGGCGACGCCGCGGCCAACCGGGTGCGCACGATCGACACCGCCTTGCTCGCCGTGGGCGGAGCCGTACACTCCGACCCTCTGCTGTGGAACGCGGAAGCCCCTGTGGAAGCTGCGGCGCGGCAGCTCATCGGGGCCCTGCACTCGGTACCGCAGGTCTCCGTCCGACTCGACGGGCTGCCGCACGACCACGTCGAGGCGCTGCGCTTCTGGCTGGCGCAATGGCGGCGGCTCCGTCCGCAGCTCCTCGACGGAACCGTTCGGCCCGGACGGCCCGACGACCTGTACACCCTGGTGCGGGCCGAGGCCGACGGGGTGAGCGTGCTGACCGTGCACGGCGAGCGCGCGGTGCGGGTCCGGCCCGCGGAATTCAGGGAAACGGTTCTGGTGAACGCCTCGGACGCGGACCGTCTCGTGCTGGACGTCGTGGACGCCGCCGTGCACGTGGAAATCGTGATCCATGCATGTGACGGCCGTATGATCGACCGGAGTCAGACAACCCTCCACCCGGGCCTGCAGAGCCTTTCCGTCCCGCGGATGGGGCTGGCACTGGTCAGGAACATCGGATGAACCTCATGTCGAAAGGGGACCAGTGAAGGTCGGCATCGTCGACATCGCGGCTCGCGCGGGAGTGAGTGAGGCGACGGTCAGCCGGGTGATCAACCGGCGGCAGGGGGTGGCGAAGAAGACCCGGGACGCGGTCGAGAGCGCCATGGTCGAGCTCGGTTACGAACGACCGGTGCAGGGCCAGTTGGTCGCCGTCGTCACCGAACGCGTCTCGAATCCGTTCTTCGCGGACGTCGCCGAGCGCATCGAGTCCTCGCTCGCCCCGCACGGGTTGAAGACCGTGCTCTGCCCTGCGTTCCCCGGAGGCGTGCAGGAGCCCGAGTTCATCGCGTCCATCGTCGACAAGGGCATCGCGGCCGTGGTCTTCCTCTCCGCGTCCAACACGCTGGAGGGCGCCGACACCGATACGTACGAACTGCTCCGTGCCCGCCGCATTCCTTACATCGGCGTCAACGGCGAGTTCGCCGACGGGGTGCCCGCCCCCGTCTTCTCCACGGACGACACGCTCGCGGCGGAGCTGGCCGTCGACCACCTGTACCGCCTCGGCCATCGCCGGATCGGCATGGCCTCGGGGCCGACGGGCAACCACCCCGCCGAGCGGCGGGTCCACGGCTTCGTGGACGCGATGAGCAGGCGCGGTGTCGAGGACGCCGAGCAATGGGTGATCCGCCAGTCGTACACGGTGGAGGGCGGTCAGGCAGCCGGTGCTTCCCTGGTGGGCCTCGGCGCCACCGCCGTCGTGGCGGCGAGCGACTACATGGCCCTCGGCGCGATTCGCGGCATCCGCCGCCAGGGGTACTCCGTGCCCGGTGACGTCTCGGTCGTCGGCTACGACGGGACGATGATCACCGAGTTCCTCGACCCGCCCCTGACGACGGTGCGGCAACCCACGGACCGCCTGGCGCTGGAGGTCGGGCGGAGCATCCTGGAGCTCGTCAGCAACCGGGACGTACCGACCGGAGAGCTCCTCTTCGACCCGGAACTGGTGATCCGGGCCTCAACCGGTCCGGCACCGGGGGCATGAACCCTCGTGAAGCCTTCCCCCTCGATCGCGGACGCCTGAAGTTCGGGATCCCGGGGTTCCAGAGGAAGTGGCACCAGGCGGACTCCAGTGCGGGGCCCGTCACGGGACGGCCCAGCCGGTAGGCGGTCGGCGGTGCGAGACGTCCGCACGGCGTGCCGATCGGAGCGTCGCCGGGTCGACGCCTGCGCCCCTATGAAGGCGCATCTCCGCCCGCCACATCACCATACCGAACGTCCCCAAACCCTGCCCCCTCTTCCGGAGACACCCTGGTGCACCCCGACGTGGAACGGCTCACCCGGATCGTCCCGCCTCCGGCGGACCGCCGGCCGCGGGACCGGCACGAGGTCGAGGCGCGCCTGGGTCGCGCCCTGCCGGAGGACTTCGCGCACCTGGTCGACACCTACGGCGGGGGCATCTTCGACGAGAGGATCTGGATCCTGGAGCCCGACTGTGCGGACCCCGACTACGACCTCCTGGCCATGAAGGAGGAGCGCGCCGAGGTGCTGGCCCGGCGGTGGGAGATGGGTCCCGAACCCCGTCCCGAGCAGCTGGAGGCTGACGGAGCGGGAGCACCACCCGGTGCCCAGCACCCGGTTCGTCCTCTCCGTGCTCACCGGCGAGATCCACTCCGACGTCCTCGACGACCTGCCGGCCGACGACCACTCCTTCGATCCGAACGACGAGTTCCCGGGCGGCTGACGGGCCGCCGGCACGAAGCGCGCGAGCCCCCGCCGACTTCCGGGCAGTGCGTGCGGGTTCGGCAGACACCGCGCGATCCTGCCGATCGTGAGGACGGGAGCCGGGTCAGGTCGAATTCGGCACCGGTACCCACCTTCTCCGTGAGGCCCCGCGTTCCGCGAGGCACCGCTGCCGAGTCCGACCCGCAGGTCTTGAGGGTTGCTCCGTGGCGGCCGGCTCGCCGTGGTGTCAACGGCTTCCCTGTGGACTCCGACGGACGAGGTCCTTCCCGATGGCGGCAGGTTGTCGTCACTGCAGTGTTTCTCCCGGTGTTCGTTCTGAGGATTCGACGAGCCGGACGGCCAGCTTCTTGAGCGACTGCCGCAGTTCGTCGGGACGGTGGATGGTGAAGGGCCATTCCAGCGAAGCGAGCAGGTGCGCCATGCCGTCGAGCCGCTCCGCCCGCGCGTGCACGAGAACGCCGGTGGGCTGGGCGGTGAGGGTCACCGCTGAGTGGTGGAGGCGGCGGGCGACCTCCTCGAGGGGGCCGTGGACCGTCACTTCGACCTGCCATGGGTAGGGCCCCTGGGCAAGGGTCGAAGTCAAGTGGGCCACGGGGTCGAAGCCGTCGGGTGCGGTGAAGCCGTCGGCTCGCGGAGTGACGGAGGTGATGCGGTCGATGCGGAACGTCCGCAGACCGTCGCGAAGGTGGTCGTGCCCGACGACGTACCAGCGGCCGGTGTGAAAGACCACGCCGTAGGGGTCGACATCGCGTTCGGTGTGTTCTCGGCGCCAGGACTGGTGGTGGATGCCGACGGTCGTGCGGGCGCGGGAAGCCTGGGCCAGTGCCAGCAGGACACCGGTTCCGGGTGCCTGACCGATCACGGCGTTGGCGGTGAAGGACAGGGTCTCCCGCATGGCGGCGAGCGGTTCGCGCAGGGCGTGGGGAAGCACCCGCTCGATCTTGGCCAGGGCGCCGGCGGCGGCCGGTGCGGTGGTGCCCATGCCCAGGCGGTCTGCTGCGAGCAGGCCAAGGACGACGGCGAGGGCCTCGTCGTTGGTGAGGACCAGAGGTGGCATGCGGTAGCCACGGGCCAGTCGGTAGCCGCCGTAGCGGCCGCGCTCGGCCTCCACGGGGATGCCCAATTCCCGCAGGTGGAACGTGTAGCGGCGCACCGTGCGGACATCGGTGTCCAGGCGGTCGGCCAACTCCGTTCCGGTGAGGCGGGCGTTCGACTGGAGGAGTTCCAGCAGGGTCAGCACGCGGGTGAGGGGATGCGACACGGATCACTCTGCATTTCAGGGCGGATTCTGTCCGGTATCGACTTTACGCTCCCCGCAGGACCTACTTCTGGGAGATCACATGGCCACTTTCGTACTCGTCCCCGGAGCCTGGCTCGGGGCGTGGGCCTGGAAAGAGACCACCCGCGCCCTGCGGGAGCTCGGCCACACGGCGCTGCCGCTGACACTCACGGGCATGGCCGAGCACGCAGACCGGGGTGGCCCCGGGACGGACCTGGACACCCACATCGCGGACATCACCGGCTTCGTCGAGCGGAACGACCTGCGCGACGTCACACTGGTCGCCCACAGCTATGCGGCTGCCCCGGTCACGGGGGCAGCCGGACGTCTCGGCGACCGACTGGGGCGCGTGATCTACGTGGACAGTGCTCCGTTCGCCGCGGGCATGCGCATGCTCGACCTCATGCCGCCGCAGGCAGCGGACGAGCTGTGCCACCAGGTCTCCGCTTCGGGTCAGGGGTGGCGACTCCCGATGCCGCCGTTTGAGGTCCTGGGTTTGTCCAGCAGCCTCGACGGGCTCGATGCGGGACGACTGGACGAACTGCGCACGCACGCCACCCCTCAGCCGTTCGGCACCTATACTCAGCGTCTCGCCGAAGCCGCCGAGCTCGGCCCCGGTGTGGACCGTGTCCTGATCGCCTGTCATGACTTCACAGGGCTGCTGGACGCAGGCGTGCCGATGCTCGCCTTCTTGAACCAGCCGCCGTGGCGGCGCTTCGACCTGCCCACCGGGCACTGGCCGATGCTCTCCGCGCCCACCGAACTCGCCGGCGTCCTCGACTCGGCCGTCTCCTGACCGCGCTGACCGGGAGGCACGGCCCGGCGCTTGACCACGAACGCCTCCACCGGCTGCCGGAACGGGCCATTGCCCGGGAGGCGTTCTGCTGCCCGGCCACCACGGTCACCGTCCCGCGCATCGCCGACCTGCGGTCACTGAGGCGGTCCAAGGCATCACCCCACCACCGCAGTCGGCCACTTCGGGGCGCGGCGCGCCACCATCTCCACCCTCGGACGTCGTAGGGCGCGGCTGAGAACGGCGACGCCGTCCGCTGTACCCGCTCCGCCTCCGGGTCGCGGCGGAGCACGGTGCGGTCCGCGGTCGGCGCCGCCGGGCCGCGGCGGTGGGCTCAGCAGGCCCCGAGGTCCTCCCAAACCCCCCATTCGCCGGTGGTGCCGGGCTCTTCGCCGGTGGTCCACCACTTGGCACGCCAGTCGTGGTCCGCGCGGGAGACCTTGTCGCCACCGACGTAGATGCTCTCGGGGTTCCAGGCCGGCGCAGTGCAGGCGCCCGGGTCGCCGCCGTCGTCCCCGCCGTCGTCGGTGCCGCCGACGTTGACGTCGATGCAGGCGTAGAACGCGTTGCCGGTGTCCGCGATGTTCCAGACGGCCAGGACCTTCTGCCGGCCGGTGAAGCTGCCGAAGTCCACCTGGTGGCTGAGCTCGGCGGGCGGCTGCGCGCCGTGGCCGTCGAACTCCGCGATCTTCTGGCCACCGATGAAGTACTGCCAGTTGTCGGTGGCGTGCCGGGCGGTGAAGTGCCAGGTGAACGCCTGCGAGGTGGTCACCGGCGTGACGTGCCAGGCCTTGCTGTCGTCATCGAGTTCGGCGAACTGTGCATTGCCGCCGCTGCAGCTGTGCAGCCCCTTCGGTCCTTCGACGCTCTGCGGCTCGTACGTGATCTCACCACAGTTGACCGTGCCCGACGCGCACTGCTCCTGCCGGCTGCCGGGCGAGGTCACCCAGCCGTGGGCGTTGGCCGTTCCTGCGGGGAGGCTGACGGCGAGCAGCGGAGCGACCAGGGCTCCGATGGCGACAGCCACCCATCTTTTCATGTACATGCCAATCCTCTTCCTTGGTGTGCCCGCTCCCGCGCCCCCGTCGCCCGATGCTCCGGGCGCGGCGCACGCCGCGCCCCTTCGATCGGAGTCGCTCGTCGTCGACGACTGTGGGCACGGGCCTGGGCCTGAAGGGCTATTGGTCCAGACCATACTCGCGAGGCGGGGTCGGTCAAGAGGGCGGACGCGAGAACTACCAAAGGGGAAAGGCCAGTTGCGCCGTACCGCGGCACGTTATGTGGATTCGGGGAGCCGTCGACCTCGCCATGCCCCGCTTCCGAGAGCGGGGCGGGGGCGTGACGACCCGCTTGGGCAACGCGTGCCGCTCCCAGTTCTCTTGACAGGCCGTCTCCTTCTCCAGCGCGTCGAAGACACGACTTGCGAAGAGGTACGGCACCGCCACCGTGTCAGCCCCCGCCGACGGCGGCCGGTCACGGTCGGCTACGGTCGGATGCATGGAGACCTTCCTGCGCCCCGTCGTCGTGATCGGCGGCTCGGTCGTGCTCGCCCTGCTCGCCGGGTGGCTGCTCGACCTGCTGCTGCGCCGTGCCGACTCCCGACACGACGAGACCCCGCTGTGGGGTCTGCTGCGCCATTGCCGGGTGCCCTTCCAACTCGTGCTCTGCTCGGGGCTGCTGCTCAGCTTCCACAAGCAGGCCGAGTTCTTCGGCGCCTACTCCGACGGCATCAGACAGACCCTGCTCCTCGCCGTGATCGCCAGCATGGCCTGGCTGCTGGTGCGGATCTCGGGTGCGGTGGTGGAGACCGCCTTCGCCCGCTACGCGGCGGCCGCCGAGGACCCGGCCCGGGTCCGCCGGGTCCGCACTCAGGTCACCCTGATCCAGCGGGTGGTCACGGCGGCCGTGGTGGTCGTGGCGATCGCTGCGATGCTGCTGACCTTCCCGGCGATGCGGGCGGTCGGCGCTTCGATGTTGGCCTCGGCCGGCATCGTGGGCATCGTCGCAGGCATCGCCGCACAGTCCACCCTGGGCAACCTGTTCGCGGGACTCCAGATCGCCTTCGGCGACACCGTGCGGATCGGGGACACCGTGGTCGTGGACGGCGAATGGGGCAAGGTCGAGGAGATCACCCTGACCTTCCTGGCGGTCCGCACCTGGGACGAGCGCCGCATCACCATGCCGGTCTCGTACTTCACCGGGAAACCCTTCGAGAACTGGTCCTGTGGGGGCACGGAGATCACCGGCGCGGTCTATCTGCACCTGGACCACTCGGCACCGGTAGAACTGCTGCGCAAGCACCTCCTGGAGTTCCTGCACGCGCACCCCGCCTGGGACGGCCGGCGGGCCAGCCTGCTGGTGACGGACACCAGTCCGACCACCATCGAGGTGCGGGCCCTGGTCACGGCCAAGGACTCCGACGACGTGTGGACCCTGCGGTGCGCGGTGCGCGAGGAACTGATCGCCTGGCTGTGCGCGGAACACCCGTACGCCCTTCCACGCGTGGCCACCGGGCCCTCGGCGAGTCCGCCCTGGGCGGCGCGGGCCGGTACCAGTGCGCCGGCACCGGGAGCCGCCGGCGCGGCGGAGGCCGACCGACGCGCCGCTCGCGAGTCAGCACCGTTGGAGAACCCTGAGCGCCCGGACTCTCCCGAGGCGGGGAGTGCCCCGGAGGGGGCAGGGGGTGGAACCTCTTGATCCGGTACCTGCCCTGAAAGGCGGGGAACACGAAGGCCACCTGATCGGCAGTTGACCGGGTGGCCGACGTGCTTGCCGTGGGGATCGGCGAAGACGGCGATGCGACTGACGGGCGTGTCGGCCGAGGGAAGGACGCCCGGTCCAGGGCTGCAAGGAACGGGTCCGTCATGGACACGGAACGTATCGCGGGGGAGACGGGTGCGCTCCGACTACCCGCGCACCTCCTGAGGTGGAGGTGCCTCTCTTGTCTCGGAGAGTCAGGGAGAGGCCACCCAGGGCGGAAGCGCTGACCTTGCCGTTCAGGCCAGTTCGCAGTGTGTCGATCTGGCCCCGCAGATTCTCGATGTCCTTGCCTCCCCTCGTGTTCCTCCGACTTCGGATGGGGAGCGGTGTGCCTCGCAGAGTGGCGGAGCCCCTGCCGATCGCATCGGCAGGGGCTCCGTGGTGCCAACGTGTACGGGGGCGGCTCTCAGACGCCTGTCGGGCCGGCCCTCCGACGGGTGGCCTCGGACCGCTCCCTCACGCGTGTGGCGGGGACCAGCGTGACTCCGACTGCCGCCATGGTCAGAGCGGCGACCCAGTGGCGGGTCTGCTGCCCGAGCGCCAGACAGCAGACCGAGCCGAAGGCGGCGCTCACCGCGGGTATCAGCGCCAGGTACCGGGGTGCGATGCGGTCGGTGAGCGAAGCGACGGTGAAGTACCCGACGAGGAGGCCGACCACCATGGCGAAGTCGAACCAGCCGCCCCCCTCGGGAGTGGACCAGCCCCTGTGTGTCTTGACGAGTCCCAGATGGACAGCTCCCGCGACTCCCCAGAAGAAGGCGCCGCATGCCGCGGTGCCGAGAACGATGCGCCATGCCGTGTGAGCCATGCCGGGATTCTAGGTCCCGCACCAGAGAACCCTCGCCCTGCTCCTCGGTGAGAGGATCATGGCCAAGCTCTGGGGCTGACGGTCTCGGACCAAACGGGGAGGCGTCGGGAGTGGCTGCTGGTGAACCTTGGACGGGCGAGGACCAAGAGCACAACGATCGCTGTCATGCGCGCTGGCTCGCCTCGGTGAACCGCTCGACGGCCCAGCCCGACCACCGGGACGAGTGGTACGACGCCCAGTGCGGAGGGTGTCGCTTCTGGATCCCGTTGAGCGGGGAGCTCGGCCAGGACTACGGGGCGTGCAGCAACCCCGCCTCGTCGTTCGACGGCCGAGTGCGGTTCGAGCACGATGGCTGCGAGGGCTTCGTCCTTCGCGCAGACGGCTCGTTCGGGTAACGATCGGTCAGGCGACGTCGGCTCTGGCCACGACCTTGCGGAGACGCTCGTCGGCGGCGTGCTCGTTCCGCCAGATGACGTAGCGGCAGATCATGCTGCCCGGTTCCTCGTGGCTGGTGCGGTTGGTGTCGTCGAGGGCGAAGGAGCGCAGGGCGGTGAACTGGGCCTCGATCCGGTTCAGTCAGGAGCTGTTGGTCGGGGTGCAGGCGATCTCGACGTTGTTCGCCGCGGCCCGCTCGCCGACGTGCCGGCACTTCTTCGTCACGGACACCACCATGGCGCGCGCGTCGGTTTCGCCAGCGCCGGACTCGCCGGACTCTTCGGCATCGTCCACCGAACGATCGCCGGCGTTCCCTTGACTTGCCCGTCGCCGCCCCCACCCCGGTGTCACTCCGGATCGTTCCGGATGCCTCCACCGGCACCCCCGCCACTACCGTGACGACGACGTCCGCCAGACCGACCAGTCCGGAGCCCGGGGGAGCACCGATGTCGACGACCGTCACCACCGGCCGACCCGTCACCGCCCCGCTCCGCCACCAGGAGCGCCGGGTGCTCGCTGCGGTCGGCTGCGGCCTGCGGGACGACGAGATCGCCGCCGTCCTCGCCCTCCCCGAGGACGCCGTCGCCTCTCACCTCGCGCGGATCCAGGCGAAGCTCGGGCTCCGCGACCGGGCCGCCGCCATCGTCCACGCCTTCGACTCGGGACTCGTCGTCCCCGGCCACGGCCCCCGCACGGTGCCGGCCCCGGCACCCCGGACCGGCACCACCGCGCGGACGACCGGACCGACCGTACGGCTGTCCCTCCTCGGCCCCCTGAGGGCCCTTCGCGACGGACGACCCCTGGAGCTCGGACACCTCCGCCGGCAGGCCGTCCTGGCCGCGCTCGCGCTCCCGGTGGGACGCACGGTCAGCCGCGGCCAACTGCTCGACGGCGTGTGGGGCACGGACACCCCCGCCGCGAACGTCGTGCCGGTGTACGTCTACCGCCTGCGCAAGGCACTGGACGCCGGGGACGGCACCGCCACGCTCATCGCGCACGGACCGCGCGGCTACCGGCTGGTGCCCGGCGCGGTCGACGTCGACGTGGCCGACCTGGAGGAAATCGTCACCGCCATCGGGACGGCGGAGCGGGCCGGCGAGACCGCCGAAGCCGTCCGCCTCTGCTCCCGGGCCCTCGACCTGTTCCGTGGGGAGCCGCTGGCCGGACTGCCCGGACCGCTCGCCGAACGGGAACGCCTCCGGCTCACCGAACGCAGGATCGCCCTCGTCCAGCGGAAGGCGACCCGGCAGTTGCGGCTCGGCCGGCACGCCGAGGCCACGGCGGAACTGTCGGCCCTGTCCGGGGCCCACCCCCTCGACGAGCCGGTGGCCGCGATGCTCATGCGCGCCCTGTACCGGAGCGGACGGCAGGCCGCCGCGCTCGACGTGTACGACCGGGTCCGCCGCCGGCTCGCCGACGACCTCGGGGTACCGCCCAGCCCGATGCTGCGGCGGACCCGGCGGATGATCCTGCGCGGCGACGAGGCGGGACTCGCCCTCACGACCGGCCGGTGACCCGCCACGACCCCTCCGTCCTCCTGACAGAAAGGCCCACCATGGCAAGAGGCTCGTTACGCCACGTGCTCACCCGACTGGCCGTCGCCGCGAGCGCCGGGGCCCTGGCCGTCGGGGCCGTCGCCCCGGCCGCCACGGCCCGGCCCGTGCCGGAACCGAGACCGGCCCCGGGTGAGGACCGGGCCGGCGTCTCCCGGTACTTCGGCGGACCCGAGGGCTTCGCCATTCCCACCGTGCCCTGCGACCCGGCGGGCCCGACCGCCACCGACGGCCTCCTGGCCGACCAGCTCAACCCGCAGCTCGGCGCGAAGATGGCCGGCTACCTCGACGCGTACAAGATGTCCTGTGCGCGGCGGGTGACGCAGGCGGTCAAGGACCGCGGGCTCAATCCGAGGGCCGCGGCGATCGCCATCGCCACGATCATCGTCGAGAGCAGCATGAACAACTACTCCCAGGCCGTCGACTACACCAGCCTCGGGCTGTTCCAGCAGCAGGACTGGTGGGGGAGCCGGGAGCAGCGCCTCGACCCGGTGTACGCCACCAACGCCTTCTTCGACGAGGTGGAACGGCAGTACCCCGGCGGCTCGTGGAACGACGAGGCGATCGGCGAGGTGTGCTGGCACGTCCAGCGTCCCCGGGAGGACCTGCGCCATCTCTACGGAGTCGAGGCGGGCGACGCGACGCTCATCGCCAATGCCCTCTGGTCCGGGATGACCGTCGGCCCCGCGCACCCCTACGGCTCGGGCCGCGTGGTGTCCGGACGGTCCGCCGACGGGCGCCTGGAGGCCTTCGCCGCCGGTGCCGACGGCGTCTACCACGCCTGGCAGACCGCGGTGAACGGCGGCTGGTCGCCGTGGCGGTTCGAGGGCGGGCCGCGCGACGCCCAGCTCGTGGTCGCCGCCAACGCGGACGGCCGGCTCGAACTGTTCGCGCTGTCGGACGCCACCTTCGACCACATGTGGCAGACCGGGCCGAGCGCGGGCTGGTCGGGCTGGGCGAACTTCGGCACCGGCGGCCACCGGCTGGCCGCGGGCAGCAACGCGGACGGCCGCATCGAGGTGTTCGCCTCCAACGCCGACGGAGTGTTCCACCGCTGGCAGACGGCCCCGAGCGGGGGCTGGGCGAACTGGGAGGGCACCGCCGGCGGCCCGGCCGACGCACGGCTCGCCGTCGAGACGGCCCCCGACGGGCGCCTGGAGGTCTTCGCCCTGTCGGACTCGACGTTCCGGCACCTGTACCAGACGGCGGTCAACGGCGGCTGGTCCGCCTGGGAGGACTTCGGCGGCGGCGGTCACGACGTCGCCGTCAGCCACAACCAGGACGGCCGTCTGGAGGTCTTCGCCTCCAACGCCGACGGTATCTTCCACCGCTGGCAGACGAGCCCGACCTCCTGGTCGGCGTGGACGGGCACCGGGGGCATCGGCAACGCCGAGCTGACCACCGCGCGCTCGGTCGACGGCCGGGTCGAGGTCTTCGCGATCAACTCCGCCACCGCGAGCCACGCCTGGCAGACCGGCCCGAACGCCGCGTACTCCGGCTGGGAGCCCTTCGGCGGCGGGGGCACCGAGATCGGTGCGGGCAACAACGCCGACGGCCGCATCGAGGTCTTCGGCACCAGCCACGCCGGCGTCTACCACCGCTGGCAGACCGGCTTCACCACCTGGGCGGACTGGGGCTGGCTGAACGACGCCGGGCCCGCGGTCGGGTAGGGCGGGCACGCGCGCGAGAGGGGGGCCGGCCTCCGGGGAAGGAGGCCGGCCCCTCTCCCGTGCCGTTCAGGACGCGAACGCCCTCTCCAGGCGGGGGATCAGGTCCCGGAGGTCCTGTTCCCAGCAGCCGGGGCTGTGCCCGCCGTCGCACTGGGTGCCCCAGCCCGCGCCGTCCCCGTAGTTGACGTAGTGGTACGGCAGGCCCCGGGCGTCCATCCGGGCCTTGACGTTCTTGGCCGCGCCCGCCACCCAGAACTCCATGTTCCCCGGCGAGCCGCCCCCGTCACCCGTGTAGATCGACACGCCCGTCCCGGCGAAGCGGTCCACGTGTTGCGAGGGGTCGACCTCGTTCCACCGCCAGTCGACGTTGAACACCGGGTAGGGCGAGCCGAACAGGGCGTCGCTGTCCACACCGGGCTTGTACGCCGACTCGTTCGGGTCGCAGTAGCCCGACGACGAGGCGCACAGCGCGCCCAGCGCGTCGGTGACGGAGGCGACGACGGCCAGGCGCAGGTCCATGGACTGGGCGGACAGGTCGATGTCCCCCGACAGGGAGGCCGTCTGGCCGAAGAGGTCGGGCCGGGTCTGGGCGTAGTGGAAGGCACCGAACCCGCCCATGGAGATCCCGGCGACCGCGCGGGACTTCTTCGCGGCGATCGTCCGCAGGTTCGCGTCGATGAACGGGATCACCTGGTCGAGGTGGAAGGTCTCCCAGTTCTGCGCGCCGAGCACGGTGTTCTGGTCGAGCCAGTTCGCGTACCAGCTGCGGGCGCCGCCGTCCGGGATGACGGTGATCATCTCGTTCGACATGGACAGCGCCGGATAGTTCTGCCGGATCGGGTCGTCGGGGGAGCCGTGCAGGAAGTACAGCACGGGGTAGCGCCGGCCCGGGTCGTCGTCGTACCCGCTGGGCAGGATGATCTTGATGTGCTGTTCGCCCGCCACCTGGGACGTGGTGACCGTGAGGTAGAAGTTCGTCGCCGTGCCCACCGCCGGGGCCGACTGGGTCAGGCCGAACCCGTCCGTCAGCTTGGGTGGTTCGCCGCCCTCGGCGGCCCGCGCGGTGCCGGCGGGGGCGAGGACGGCGACGGCGGCGACCAGCCATGCCATCACCGTCCGCCACCAGGCCGTCGCCCTGTTCGCTGTTCTCTTCACCGTGCTTCCCTTCGTCGTCAGTCGAGGACCGTGGTCCGCAGGGCCGGAGAGGCCGCGACCTGCTCTTCGGTGAACCGCTCGGTCACCCACCCGCCCGCCGCGAACAACCGGGTCTGGTCGGCGTGGTGCGGGGAACTCGGGTCGGCCGACTGGGAGTAGGTCATGACGGAGTACGCCTCCGGCGGTCCGTCCGCGGTGAACCGCGTCTGCTGGACGAAGCTGGATCCGAAGACGACGTCGAGCTTTCCGTTGACCTGGCCGGGGGTGATCACGTTCAGCACGCCCAGTTCGCCGATCGAGCCGTGGATGGGGATCTGTTCGCCGCCGCGGGTGATCCGTTGGACGTCCGACAGCGGCGCGTCCAGCGGGATGCCCGCCCGGCGCAGGGCGAGCACGGCCCGGGCGAGGGCGTCGCGGACCGCGGAGCTCCCGGAGTCGAGGGAATGGGGCGTGTGGACCGGGTCCTTCGGGTCGAAGGGCACCTTCCACGGCAGCTTCTCGAGCTTCTGTCCGTCGACCAGGGAGGCCCAGTAGTTCTCGAACAGCCAGGAACCCCGGCTGTCGGCCGTGTAGTCGTGGCTCTTCCACGCGGCGAGGACCGGACAGGCCTCACTGATGTTCACCAGGTTGCCGTCCACCAGGACCAGTCCGAAGGCGACGCTCCGGCACGCGGCCACGGTGGCGTCGAGGGTGAGGTCGGCGGCCCGGCTGTTGTCGCCGAAGAGCAGCCGGCCCATGGTCTCGGGCGTGAAGCCCCGGCCCGGCAGGCCGTCGGTGCCGTCGACGCGGTGCCGCGCGGTCAGGATCAGCTCCTGGGTGCGCAGCGAGCGGGGTGCCGCCATGTCGCCCATCACGCGGGGGAAGGAGAGCGGCTGGTCCGGATGGGCCAGCCAGGGGCTGTCGTTGGCGTTGCCGACGAAGTCGGACCGGATCAGCCGCGGCTGCTCGTGCGGGTCGAGGAGCCCCGGCGCGGCCGCATTCGGGTCGTCGGGCCAGTCGCAGGCGCTGCGCTTGCCGTCGAGGATGGACACGGGCGGCACGTTCGGCTGCGGGAGCGCCTGGTCGAACAGCAGCTTCCCCGTCTCGGTGAGGCAGGAGGCCGCGTGCGCGTCGGTGATGTTCGGGACGGCCTGGATGTCGGCGTACAGGGCGTTGCCCGCGCGGTCGGAGGCGACGGTGTTGAAGAAGGGGACGCCCTGTGTGGTCTCCAGGACGTTCACGACGTCGTGGACGTCCTTGGCCCGGTCGAGACCGAACCAGGTGTTCAGGGCCCGCAGGTTGTCCATGTTCGGGTCGCGGACCACGTGTGCGCTGACCACCCAGGGCAGCGGGATGCCCACGATCGAGTTGGTGACCGGGCCGTAGCGGGTGGACCACAGGGTCCTGGAGACCTTGTCGAGGGAACCGTCCGCGTTCCGTACGTCGACCTCGACCCGCTGCGAGGTCATCCGCTCCCAGGCGCCGTCGACGAGGTACAGGGTCGGGTTCAGCGGGTCGACCTGCACGTCGAAGAGGCCGAACGGGGCGACCGTGGCGACGGTGTGGCTCCAGGCGACGTCGTCGTTGTGCCCGATGTTCACGGCGGGCAGTCCCAGCAGGCTCGCGCCGGAGACGTTGAGCTTCCCGGGGATGGTCAGGTGGCTCTGCCACATCCGGTTCTTGCCCTGCCAGGGGAAGTGCGGGTTGGCGAGGAGCATGCTGGTGCCCCCGGAGACGCCCTGGGAACCGACGGCCAGCGCGTTGCTGCCCATGTTCTGCCGGCGGCTCTTCGCCAGGGCGTCGCTGATCCGCTTCGCCGTCCGCGCGGGGGACCCGACGGGAGCCTTCGCGGTCCCGGCCGTGCTCGCGGCGGCCGGCGCCCCCGGGGGCACGGCGTTCACCTGGCCGTCGAGCAGTGGGTCGGCGCTGCCCATGATGATCTCGGCGTGGGCGTGCCGGTAGACGTCCAGCTCCGTGATGGGCCGCACCCAGGCCGCGCCCCGGCAGGCCGGATCGGAGATGCCGGCCACGCCCGTCTCCGCCAGGTAGCGGTTGTAGCCCTGGACGTAGCCGCGGATGGCCTCCTTCACCTCGGGCTCCGGCCCGTCGGGTGCTGGCCGGCTCAGGAGCCGCTCCACCACGGCGTTGTCCTTGAGCCGCTGGAAGTACAGGTCGCTGTTGAGGTTGGTGGTGGTGTTCTGGTTCTGGCCGGGGCTCGTCCGCCCGTCGGGGCCCAGGTAGCGGGACCGCCGGGCGTCGACCATCAGATAGGTGTCGGCCAGGGTGCAGATGTTGTCCTCGGCCGCCGCGTACCCGTACCCCTGACCGAGGCCCTCCCAGTCCGAGGCGATGATGTGCGGGATGCCGTACTCGGTGTACCGGATCGTCGGCTTGTCGGGCACCTCGGCGGCGGATGACGCCGTGGCCGGCGCGGTGGCCGGCGGTCCGGCGACCGCCGTCGTGCCGAGGACCGCCGCCGCGGCCATGAACGCCACCGGCAGTCTCGCTCTGCATCTCGTCCGTGCCATGGAACCGTCCCTCCCTGGAATGAGGCCTGTCCGAACGCGGCCACGCTAGGGAGGGGCGATGAAATGCCGATGACGCGGCCGTACCGGAGGCCGCGTCAGCGGGGGACCGGGGCGGCCGCCTCAGCGGGGGACCGGGTGGTGCGGGCAGCCGGGCAGTGCCGGCCGGTCCTTGGTGCGCACGGCGGGGAGCCAGGCCGCGGGGTACGCGGAGCCGCGCGGAAGACGGACGCGGAACCAGAGGGTCGACGTCAGGTCCTCCTCGTCGATGACGGGCAGCCCGTCGGGCAGCCGGCAGTCGACGGTGAGGACGTCGCCGTGCCAGACCCGGGTCGGTACGACGTTCCCCGCGACGTACGGCCGGAGGGGATCGATCGCCAGGCCCAGACTGCACTGCGGGTCCCGGTCCGCCCGGTCCTGACAGCCGCGCTCGGCGTTGAACACCCGCACGGCGCGGGGCGCCGCCTCCGGGGCCGCCGAGCCCTCCCGTACCGCGTCCGACCCCAGGACCGCGCCGGCGGTCCCGCACAGGACGGCGGCGAACACCGCGGCCCGCGCCCGCGCCCGCCGCGCCCCGGGGACGGCCGTCGCCGGGCCCCGCGCGCCCTCCCCGGCCGCGATGCGGGCGAGCAGGGTCTCCGCCGTGTGCGGGGCGCGCTCCGCGTGCGTCGGGGCCAGACAGTCGGCGGCCAGCGCACGCCAGAACGGCGGCACCGCGAGGTCCATGCGCAGCGGCGCACGCCCCTCCCCGTACTCCTGCACGGCGGCGCCCCGCGCCACGGGAGTGGCACCGGGGAACGGCGAGGCGCACGAGGCGAACACCTCGTGGATCACCACCCCCAGCGCCCAGATGTCGGCGCTCGGGCGCACCTGCACGCCGAGCTCCCCGAGGGGCGCCCGCCAGCGCTCCGGCGGGAGGTAGTCCAGGGTGCCCAGCGGCGGTACGAAGCCGTGCGTGCCGGTGAGCTCCGTGGCGAGACCGAAGTCGGAGAGCTTCACCGAACCGTCCGTCCCCAGCAGGACGTTCTCCGGCTTCAGATCGGCGTGTACCCAGCCCGAGCGGTGGAGGTGGGCAAGCCCCTCGCAGATCCCCGCGATCAGCCGACCCCGGTCCGCCTCGGGCACCCCGGCGTCGAGCAGCTCGCGCAGACTGCCCGCGGCCCGCTCCATGACCAGCACGATCGCGCCGTCCACGGCGGGCAGGTCCGGCGCCGCGAGGACGAAGGACTCCCGGAGGCCGATCAGCCGGGGATGCCCGGCCCTGCGCCCGAGTTCGACCTCGCGGCGCGCCGATTCCACGACCCTGCGCGCCTGACGCGGCGCGAGCCCGGCGGTCGGCATGATCTTGAGCGCAATCTCTCCGGGCCTCCGGGACCCCTCCCGCGCCGGCCGCGCCGCGTACACCGTCGACCATCCGCCGGCCCCGATCAGCTCGGTGACCACCCAGTCGCCCACCCGGTGGCCGGGCGGGATCAGCTCCGTACGCTCGTGCCCCGTCCCGTCCCCGGCGTCGTACCGCGGTGTCATCGAGACCTCTGCCGCTCCCGTCCGCCGCCCGCAGCGAGGGACGGCAGCAGCGCGAGGTGCTCCTCGCGCACCAGGCCGAACCGCAGCGCGAGCCCGACGATCTCCTCCCGCTTGCCGTTGCGGCGCTCGCCCTTGCCGGGCTCCCGGTCGTCGAGGACGCCGATGCGCAGCTTCTCCTCGGCGAGGTAGTCGATGTGCGAGCTGATCGCCCGCGCGGTGAGCGTGCCTCCCGTGACGTGCCCCCGGAGCCGTTCGACGATCTGGGGCGTGGTGGGGACCGCCACCCGGGACTGGTCGCGCAGCCGGGGTTCGCAGAGGGCGACGAGCACCAGGAAGTAGGTGGCGGACTCGTCCAGGGAGTACGCGGTGACCGTGCGACTGCCCCAGGGGACGCCCATCGTGTCCGGGTCCAGATAGACGTGGTCGGGCGCGAACACCTGGAAGGACACCGTGAGGTCGCCGCGCGTCGGCAGCACCACGCGCGAGAACTCGAAGGGGACGGGCGCCCCGACGCGCCGGGGCGGGACCCTCAGGTACTCGCCCGCTCCCTCGGGGTTCTCCACCAGGTAGCTGTGGGAGGTGCTGTGGTTCGTCAGCTGCCAGTGGTCGTCGGTCGCACGGATCTCCCCGGCGAGCCGGGAGATCGCTGCGTCGGCGAGACGGAGCTCCACCGGGGTCGTCGCCGACCCCCGGCCGAAGCGGGCGACCTCACCGGGACCGAGCCGCAACGTGACCGCGCCACCGCACGGTTCGCCGTCCTCGGCACCGCCGTTCCCGCGCGGCAGATGCACGACTACGCCGCTCACCGCTCCCCCTCTTCGTCCCGTCGCGGTTGTCGGACGAGCGGAACGATACGCACCAGCCAGGAGAGTGCACCGGCGTCCTTCGGCCAGTTCGGCGGGGACCGGCTCCGGCGGAGAGCGCGGCCCGGCGCGGGATCCGGTACGGGGTGCCCCTCGAGGCCGGGCCCCGCGCCGTGACCCGGGCCACCCCAGTGCCCCGACATGTCGGTGATGTGATGCGGTTTCCGGTCTTCTGCGGCGCCGGTCGGCCGGAGCGCGCGCGAGGGCGGGGGCCGCGACCCGCCCGGGCGGCCGGCCCGTGGCCGGCCGTCGCGCCCGGGCCCCCGCCGTGCGCGAGGTGGGAAAGGTCACGGCGCCGACGGGGGAGTAAGGGCCGATCCGGGAGGTTCGTGAGGGGCACGGACCCCCGTTTCGCTCACCGCGCGTGGCGCAATCCGTACGCGGCGCTGCCGGTCGCGCACGCAGAGTGCGGGACCGGCTGTCGTCGCCGGGCGATGGGCGGGCGCGCACACCCCGACGGATACGTGCAGCGGGTCCCTTCTGCTGGTCGGAGGCAGCGGTGTCCCCTCAGTCGATTCCGGGGCCCGCCGTGCTGTTGACCCAGACCCAGGAGGACCAGGTCGCGAAGCCGGTCTGCCAGATGTGGTGGGTGCCGGCGCCGCTCGTACCGAAGACCTCGATCCGGCCGTCCGCGTTGGAGGCGGCGGTGACCTCGGTGCCGCCGCCGCCGAACGCCTCCCACGGGCCGTACGGCGCGTTCGTCCCGGTCTGCCAGGCGTGCATGGCCGTCTCGCCGTTCATCGCGAACACCTCGACGCGCCCGTCGGCCGTGCGCTCACTGCTGAGCCGGGAGTCCGCGGGACCGCCCGTGCCCTCCCACTCGGACCAACTGCCCTGACCTGTCTGGTACTTGTGGAACACCCCGGCGGGGCCCGATGCGAAGACCTCGATCCGGCCGTCGGCGTTGTGGTCGACGGTGAGGTCACTGCCGCCGCCGCCGAACTCCTCCCACGCCGACCAGCCGCCGTTCGGTGTCGTCTGGTACTGGTGCCGGAAGGTGCCGCCGTTGAGCGCGAACACCTCCAGACGGCCGTCGGACGACTTCCCCATCTCGATCCGACCGTCGAGGGGACCCCCTCCGGTCGGTTCCCACTCCGACCAGCCGCCGTTGGGCGTCAGCTGGTACCGGTGGAACACGCCGACCGGGCCTGAGGCGAACACCTCGATCCTGCCGTCGGCGTTCACCCCGGCCGCGATGTCGCGGCCGCCGCCGCCGAACTCCTCCCAGTCGGACCACGAACCCGACGGGGCGAGCTGATAGCGGTGCCGGAAGGTGTTCCCGTCGATCGCGAACATCTCCAGGCGGCCGTCCGCGTTCGGCGCGATCGCCAGCTCCGCGTTCACGGGCCCGCCCAGCCGTTCCCACTCCGACCAGTGGCGGTTCGCCTCCCGCTGCCACGCGTGGTGGACGCCGTCCGCGCCCGCGGCGAAGAGCTCGAGGCGCCCGTCCGCCGACCGGGCCGACACCACCCGGCCCGACTCCGCCGGATACACCAGGGGCCGGGGGCGCGGCCCGCTCCCGGGGACGCAGGGCAGGGTGATGCCGCCCTCCGCGAGGTAGACCTCCGGGTCGATCCCGTACGAGAACGAGTCGTCGCCCCAGATCCGCAGATGCAGATGGGAGCCGTCGGCGTTTCCCTCAGCGCCCATCAGGGCGATCTGCTGTCCCGCCACGACGTGGTCGCCGACCTGGACGTCCCGCCGGTACATGTGCCCGTACTCGGAGGTCCGGCCGTCCGGGTGCCGGACGCGGATCCACTGGCCGTAGTCGCCGACGTACCCGGAGATCGTCACCTCGCCGTCGCCCACGGCGTAGATCGGCGTACCGATGTCAGCGGCGATGTCGACGCCGTTGTGCCCGGGGTGGAACGGTTGGCTGACGAAGCCGACGCTCGGGCAGGCGGTGGCGGAACCGGTGGTCCCGGCCTCGACCGGGGTGGTGGCGGCCAGCGCCGGCAGCAGGGCGGCGGTCGCCGCGAGGACCCGGATCGGCGTGCGCCGGGACAGTCCGCGGAACACCGGCTCAGGCCTTGCGGAGGCGGTCGACGATGCCGTCGATGTCGCGCTGCATCATGTCGTGGCGGACGAAGTGGCCGCCGGGCAGCTCGTACCACTCGTGCGGGATGCCCGCGTTGCCGAGCAGCGAGCGGAACTCCCGCTGGCCCGCGAGGACCTGGGTCTCGTTGGCCGTGTCGAACCAGTTGATCGGGTCCGGGCTGGTGCCGGCGACCAGAAAGACCCGCTTGTTGCGGTAGCTCTCGATTCGCTGCACCGGGTTGTCGGCGCTGACCCGGGCCTCGTCCCAGAACGGCACGCCGTAGACCGTGCCGCCGTTCAGGTCGAGCGCCGCCGAACTCGCGTTGGCCCAGTGCACCACCAGGCCGTTGTCGCGGCGGAGGCTGGCGGGCCCGGAATGGGCGCTCACCGAGGCGAAGTGGCCGTAGTACTTGGCGGCGTACTTCAGCGCGCCGAAGCCGCCCATCGAGAAGCCCGACACGGCACGGCCGTCGTACTCGGCGAAGGTGCGGAAGTTCGCGTCGACCCACGGGATCAGCTGCGAGATGTGGAACTGCTCCCAGTTGCGCGGACCGACGTTGGAGCTCACCGGGTTGGAGTACCAGCCCGCGTGCCCGCCGTCGGGCATGACGACGATGAGCGGCCGCCCCGCGGTCCAGGCGCGGATCCCCTCGCGGTCGAACGTGATGAAGTCCTGGTCGT
The DNA here is from genome assembly GCF_042743065.1 of Streptomyces sp. NPDC058872. Classification (NCBI taxonomy): domain Bacteria; kingdom Bacillati; phylum Actinomycetota; class Actinomycetes; order Kitasatosporales; family Streptomycetaceae; genus Streptomyces; species Streptomyces sp. NPDC058872. The sequence continues at coordinate 64,943 of NZ_JBHYMK010000028.1, read as the reverse complement.
TGCCGCCGCCGTGGAAGAGGTACAGCACCGGGTACGTGCGACCGCTCCAGTGGTAGTCGTCCGGCAGGAGCACGTTGACGCCCGGGTTCCAGCCGATGGCGGCCGTCTGGAAGCGGTAGTACCACATGCGGGCGTCGGCCTCGTTGCGGTCGACGATGCGGAGGCCGAAGCCGTCCCCGACGGCCGCGGCCGGCGAGGCGGCCGCCAGCATGCCTGCGCCGCCCAGGGCCATCGCGGCCGACAGGCCGCCGGCGGTCTTGAGGATGTTCCGGCGGGAGGGGTTCTGCGCGCTCAACGTGACCTCCGGGTCAGAAGCGTGACGACGCACGGGAAGCTAGCAACGGGAGCGCGTCAAGTGACCCCGGAAGAATGCGGACTGACAGACGACGATCCATCGGCTAGGACGAGGACCGTGCAGAGGAGGGGAGGCCACCGGGGCGCAATCGAGGCGTAAGGAAAGTGGGCGACGATGAGGCGTTCACAGCGGAACCGATGCGAGGAGTACAGGGATGACGGGGCTCACGGTCGACAGCGACCTGTGGATCAGGCGGTTCCATCCGCCGGCGGCGGGCGAACCGGAGCGGACTTTGCTGGTCTGCTTCCCGCACGCGGGCGGGTCGGCCGCCTACTTCCACGGCCTCTCGGGGCTGTTGGCCCCCGCGGGGATCGAGGTGCTGGCCGTGCAGTACCCGGGGCGTCTCGACCGCAGGAGCGAGGCTTCGATGGAGAACGTGCGGGAGCTCGCGGCCGCGGTGGTCGCGGCCCTCTCGCCCTGGGCGGACCGTCGGCCGGCGTACTTCGGGCACAGCATGGGGGCCGCCGTCGCCTTCGAGGCGGCGCGGCTCAGCGAGCCCCGGGTGCTGTTCGCCTCCGGGCGGCGCGCACCCTCCAGGCACCGCGCGGAGGCCTTCCACCTCCTCGACGACGACGCGCTGATCGCCGAGACGGTGCGGCTCAGCGGGGTGTCGGCGGAGCTGCTCGCCGACCCCGAGATGCGGGAGCTCGTCCTGCCGCCGCTGCGTGCCGACTACCGGGCGATCGAGACCTACCGCCCGGAGCCGGACACCGCAGTCCGGGTGCCCGTCGAGGTGATCCTGGGGGACCGGGACCCGCGGGTGACCGAGGAGGAGGCCCGGGCCTGGCGGGCGCACACCACGGGGGAGTTCGGCTGCACCGTCGTGCCCGGCGGCGGGCACTTCTATCTGGCGGACCGCACCGACGAGCTCGTCGCCCTGATCACCGGAAGGCTCGCCCGGCAGCCGCGCTAGGCGTATTGCCCGGTGAGGTGGGGGACGCGGCTGGCGGGTGGTTGACCTTTGAGTGTGGTGTGTCCGCGGCGGTGATCAGCGCGGACAGCTGGGTGGCCGAGACGTCGTCCCGCACCTCACCGGTCCGCTGCGCGCTCCAGGAGCTGCTGGCCGGACGACTGCATCGGCGTACAGGCGTTGTTGAGTTCGGAGGTCTCGTCCTCACGCTCTTCCTCCAGCTCGCGGACCTTCTTCCGCAGAGCGGTGTTCTCCGCCTCCAAGGGTGTCGGCGGCTCGGCAGGCAGCTCTGCCCGGCGCCCGCGGGGTCGGTTCGCTCCGGCCGCTCGGACCCAGTTCCGCAGGGGTCTCGGGGGGACTCCCAGATCGGCGGCGACCTGCCGGATCGTCGCCTCGGGCCGCGAGCGGTACAGCGCGACCGCGTCCGCCTTGAACTGCGAGGGTCAAGGCTTTCCAGCCGTAGCCCCCGCCGGCCAGACCGCAGCGGGGGCTGGTGGGCGTCTCCCGATGAGCGGCGGTCACTCGCTGTCCACGGCGTCCGGATCGCACCGGTACTGTGCGTTGTTTGAAATGCACGGTGGTCAGAGCCTGCAGCCGATACTGATGGGGGGCGTCATGAGTGACATGTGGACCGGGGAGAAGGTACGCCTGCGGGGCGTCGAGCCGGAAGACTGGCAAGGCTTTTGGAACCTGGCCCAGAACACGCTTGATGTCCGCAACGCCGACCTGGTCGACCCGCCACGCTCTGCTGAGGGCTTCCGTTCCTGGACTGCTGAGCGGGCTGGGCGTCCGCCGGGAGGTGAAGCATTTCGGCTGGTGGTCGAGGCGGTGGCCGACCGTACATTCGCAGGGGCCGTGACCGTTGGAGAGACCGACCGCCGTGCGGGGCGGTTCAGGACGGGCATCGAGATCATCCGCGATCACCGCCGCAGGGGATACGCGGCCGAGGCGACCGAACTCGTCCTCACCTACATGTTTGCCGAACAGCGCTACAACAAGTGCGAGGTGGAGGTCTACGCCTTCAACGATGCCTCCCTCGCCCTCTACCGCAGGCTGGGCTTCGTCGAGGAGGGACGGCTTCGTCAGCACGAGTTCTTCGCTGGCAGCCACCACGACGTTGTGCTGTTCGGCATCACCGCTGCCGAACACTGGGCCACGCACCAGCGTCCATCGGTGCGGTGACGTTCGCGGCATCGTTCCTCGGGCCCGGTTCTCGTGTGGCTACGGCCAGGTGTCGTCTGCGGGGTATCCGTTCTGTTCAGGGGCCGGGCCGTCCGTTGCGGTACATGCCGGATCCACTGCGGAGGCGGGCTGCTCCATCAGGGACGGTGGCCGCGTTCCACCGGTGAGGTGTACGCATCTACCGCGGCAGGCCCAGCTGCCTTTCAGGACCCGGAGGCCATCCGGCGCCGGCACCAGGAGATCTGGCCGAAGACCCGCGCGAAGGCGAAGGCGGTGAGATCCTCTTCGCCGACCAGGTCGGTATCCGTTCCCACCAGGTCACCGGAGGCTCAGACCCCACCGCTTGAGGTACTTGCCCACCCCGGGCTCGGTGAAGCGGGCCCCGTACAGCTTGGAGACCAGTGGGTCTATCAGGGCCCGTGTCCACAGCTGACCGGAAAGGCCCAGGTCGCACGGGGACGTGCTCGAGCACGGCCGGCCGTCGGCTCCACCGAGCCTTCCTCGCCAGGGCGCGCGTGCTCGGTGAGGACGTCGACAACACCGGCTGTACGACAAGATCGTGTCCAACATCCAGGAGATCCGGGCGGGCGGCCCCACCAGCGGTGGCAACAGGGTCGGCGTGGCCGGAATGCGGACGAGGTGGTCGGCGTAGGGGACGACCGCCTCGTTGCCCCGGCGAAACCGGTGCCCGTGGAGTGAGCCGGGTCCGGGGCCCGGCTTGTGTCAGGAGCCCGCCTCGAAGCCCATGATCTCGGTCGCGTTGGCCACCCAGAGCCGGTCCCCGGAGCTCACCGCGGACCAGGGCTGCGACAGCACGTCCACCTCGTACGCCCTTTTCCACACCTGCTTTCCGTCGGCGAGCGCATGGCCGTACAGGCCCGGGGCGGCGCCGCCGCTGACGCCGAGCAGGACGAGTCCCCCGAAGGTGCGCAGGACCTGGTGGAGGCCCTCGCCGAGCTCGGGGGTCTGCCACTGGCGGGTGCCGGTGGCGAGGTCGTAGGCCGTGAGGGGGCCGTGAACGCCGGTGAGGTCGGTGCCGACCGGCGGTGCGGGGGCGGTGAAGAGGGTCCTGCCCAATGGGACGAGCTGCTGGAGGTTCTGGGAGTTCCCGCGCCAGCGGGTCTTGCCGTCGGCGGTGTTCAGCGCGGCGAACCTGCCGCTCGCGAGACTCTGCTGGAAGAACGCGGTGCGGCCGTCGGCGCTGAGCCGGGCGGTGGTGGCCAGGGAGACGTTCTGGATGCCTTGGCCGGGGTTCAGGCCGGTCGGCGCCGTCCACAGGACGCGGCCGTCGGACACGCGCAGCGCGAGGAGATCGGCCGTGTCGTGGCGCAGGGCGAGTGCGAGGCGAGTGCTGGGGTTCGGACCCAGACCGTAGACGGCCGGGGCGTACGTCCACAGCTGCTCGCCGGTGCGGGCGTCGACGGCGCGGACCGAGCGGCGGGTGTCCGTGCCGCCCTCCTCCCTGGTCACGCAGAGCACCACCCGGCCGAGGGCATGGACGATGGCCCGCGGTGCCGCGCGGTGCCAGCGGGTCCTGCCGGCCGGGTCGAGGGCGTACACCTCGCCGGTCTGCTGCGAGGTGACGTACACCCAGCCCTCGTCGCCGGGGTACGTGGTGAGGTCGGTGGCGTCGGGTTGCGGGTTGCCGGGCGGAGTGAACTGCCAGCGCTGTTTGCCGGTCTGCATGTCCCGGGCGTGCAGGGCGCCGTCGATCTCGATGACGTATACGGTGTTCCCGGCCGAGGTGGTGGCGGCGTTGCCGTACGGCGGGCGCTGCCACTTCACCGTGCCGGTGCCCGGGTCGAGTACGGCCGCGCCGGCGCCGTCCCCGCTGGTGACGAGCAGCCGCCCGTTGCCCACCCGCCGTACGTGGGTGAACCCTTCGGGGAGGGCCGCGCGCCACAGCGGCTTCGGCGCGGCAGCGGTGCGGGCGGACTTCCCGCGGCTCAGGAGCCAACCGCCGGTGAGTGCCGCCGTGATGGTGCCGCCCGCCACCGCGAGGAACCGGCGTCTTCCCCGGCGTGCGGCCAGGGCGAGCGGGGCTATGGTCTCCCGCATGTCCTGCTCGCGGCGCCGCACCTCCTGCTCCACGTCCCGCGGAAGCCAGCCGGTGCCCGGCGGCCGCGGGGCACCGAACAGCTCGGCCAGGTCCGGGACCTCGGGGCGGTTCCAGGGCTCCTTCGCCAGGCAGGCGGCGAGTGCCGGGCGCAGGGCCCCGGGGGTCGCGGACAGGTCGGGTTCCTCGTACGTGGTGCGGTACAGGAGGATGTGCAGTCCGCTCTCGCCGAAGGCGCCCCGCCCGGTGGCGGCGAAGACCAGGGTGGCGCCGAGCGAGAAGACGTCGCCGGCTGCGGTGGTGGTCCGCCCGGCTATCTGCTCGGGCGGCAGATAGCCCGCGGTGCCGAGGATCTGGCCGGTACCGGTGAGCTTCTCGCCGCCCACCGAGCGGGCGATGCCGAAGTCGATGACCCGGGGGCCGTCGTCGGTGAGCAGGATGTTGGACGGCTTCAGGTCGCGGTGGACCAGGCCCGCCGCGTGGATGGCGGTCAGCGCCTCCGCGAGGCCCGTGGCCAGCGTGCGTACCGTCGCCTCCGGCATCGGCCCGTGCGCGCTCACCGCCTGGCTCAGGGAGGGCGCCGGCAGGTAGGCCGTCGCCAGCCAGGGCTGTGCGGCGTCGGGATCGGCGGCCAGTACGGGCGCGGTGAAGGCACCGCTGACCCTCAGCGCCGCCTCGGTCTCCACCCGGAACCGCTCCCGGAAGCGCGGGTCCTGGGCGTAGCTCTCCCGTACGACCTTCACGGCCACCGGACGTCCGGCCCGGGTCGCCGCCAGGTACACCCGGCCCATGCCGCCGGAGCCGAGCAGCCGGACCACCTTGAACGGGCCGATGGAGGAGGGACGTCGGGGATCGGCCGCCGGTGGCGTGGTCACCTCGTGTCGGCCCGGTAGGCCCGGACCCGGCCGCTCTGCGCGAGGAACACGGTGCTGCCGTGGGCGGCGATGCCCCACACCTCGTATCCCGCGGGCACCCCGCTGCCGATGCCGGAGGGCGTGGCGGAGGGCGCGGACGCCGGATTCTCCCGGAGCGCCCACAGCTGCTTTCCGTCGGAGGTGCGCAGCACCAGGGCGCCCCTCTTCGCGTCCGTGGTGACGCCGCCCTTCGCGTTCATCTGCAAGGGGGTGAACAGGACCGCGGTGACGTCCTCGGTGGCGGCGAGCGTGGGACCGAAGCCGATGGACGGGGCGAGGTTGACCGGACTCGCGATGCGCCAACGCACCTTTCCGGTCCGCAGTTCGATGGCGTGCACCTGGGTGGTGTCGCTGGTGAGCACCAGGTCGCCGACCACGCTCGGGGCGGAGGCCGCGGTCATCGGCACCGACCAGCGCCGGGTCCCGGTCTTCGCGTCGTGCGCGGTCAGCCCTCCTTTGACATTCACCGCAAGGAGCAGGTCACCGGCCGCGGTGAGCGAGGAGACGAGCTGGCCGCCGCCGGCCTGCATGGCCGCCGGAAAGCTGCTGTCGGGATCGGCGGGCACCTTGACGGACCACCGGGACCTTCCGTCGGCCGCGGTCAGGGCGTGGAGGGTCAGGCCCTCGTTGGTGCCCTCGGCGTAGTAGAAGCCGTGCTGGTCGGCGGCGAAGCCCATGCCGAAGATCGAATCGGAGGTGAGGTCTTTCTGCCAGCGGATCTTCCCGCTGTCCAACTCGATGGCGGCGATCTTCTGGGAGTAGTCGAACGTCGGCTTCTGGCCGGGCGAGGGCAGCCCGATGCCTCCCCCGAAGCTCGCGACCGTGCAGTACGCCACAGTCCCGTGCGTCGCGAGCAGCATGCTGAGACTGACCGTCTTGTCCAGGGACGCCGTGGACCCCGTCCGGCCGGTGGCCGGGTCGGCGACCGCCGCGTAGAACTGCCCGGCGGAGCCGGGGTCGGTGCTCATGCCCGAGACCAGGACGCCTCCTGCGACAGGGCCGACGACCCTTGCTCCGCTCCCGAGGGGCTCCGACCCGGGGGAGCCGGCCCCGGCCTTCCTGCCGAGTCCGCCGTGCTGCCAGCGCACCGTGCCCTGTGCCGGGTCGAGGGCCACGGCCGCGTATCCGCCCTCGTCGAGGAGCAGGGTTCCTTCGTAGGCGTGCAGCTTCGGCGTCGTGACGACGATCGGCAGCGGCGTCGACCACAGCGGCTCGGGCGGGTCGGTGAGCGTGACGGTGGTGACCCTGCGCCCCAGCGGCTTCCCGCTGTCCCCCGCCGGGGGGGAACCTGCGGAGTTCGGGGGGTCTTCGGAGCCGCCTGCCAGGTACGCCGTGGCCGCCGAACCGGCGGCCACGACGCCGAGTGCGGCGAGCGAGCCGATGAGGAACCTGCGGCGGCCGGGACGCGTCGGCTGCGGGCCGTCGGGTGACGTCCCGGGCGGCGGCGGGGCCACCGCGAGCAGTTCCGCCTCCTTCGCCCGGCGTGCCCACTCCTCGCGCAGCGCCGGGACCTGGAGGTCCGCCGGGGCGGCGGGTGCCAGTGCGGCTAGGACCTCCGCGAGGCGGGGCCGCCGAGACGGGGTCTTGTCCAGGCAGTGGGAGAGCAGCGGGTGCAGGGCCCGCGGTACGCCGTGCAGATCGGGCTCGGCAGTCAGAACGCGGTGCAGCGTGCCCTCGTCCCCCGGGCCGAACGGGCCCTCGCCGCAGGCCGCGTAGACCAACACACCGGCAAGCGCGAACACGTCCGCCTCCGGCCCCACGTCATGGGAGGAGGCGATCTGCTCGGGTGCCATGAAGGCGGGGGAGCCGATCACGGTGCCGGTGCCGGTCAGCCGGGTCTCGCCGGAGTCCAGGGCCTTGCTGATGCCGAAGTCGATCACCCGAGGGCCGTCCGCAGAGAGCAGGACGTTGCCCGGCTTGACGTCGCGGTGCACCACCCCCGCCGCGTGGATGACCTGGAGCGCCTCCGCGAGGGCGGTGCCCAGCGCCCGCAGCGCCGGCTCCTGGAAGCTGCCGCAGAGCCGGACGGCCCGGTCGAGCGAGGGGGCCGGCACGTACGCGGTGGCGACCCACGGGCGCGGGCCCTCGGTGTCGGCGTCCACGACCGGCACCGTGTAGACGCCGCTGACCCGGCGGGCCGCGGCCACCTCACGCCGGAAGCGGCTGCGGAAGACGGGGTCGTCCGCGTACTCCTCACGCACCTGTTTGACCGCGACCAGTCGCCCCGACGCCATCCGGCCCAGTGACACGACGCCCATTCCGCCGCTGCCGAGCTCCCGCATCACCACGTACGGTCCGATGGTGGCCGGCAGCGCAATGGTCACGTCCTCCGGCCCTGTCCCGCCACTGCCCGGTTGCTGCACGCTCATCCCCCAGTCCCCCCACAAGTCGCGTTGCCGCACTGCGGCAGCAGACGTCACCAACTCAGCCTAAGGTTCCGCGTAGTTGACGCCACGTCAATCAACGGGATCACGCCAACCGCCCCTGTGTGCCGGCATGCCGAAAACCCGCCAGGCGCCGCGCACATCCCGTCACGTACGAGGAGGCGCGGACCTCGCCAGGCCCGGTTGCTCGTGGTCGGCGCCGTAGGCCCGGCCGTCAACAAGCAGCATCCCTGCCCACGGGGCTCAGCCTTCCGGCCACCACCGACAGCCGGAGCCTGCTACGGGGGTGCCCACCGCCCCGCCCGCCGCCGGGCGGCCCCTGCCCCACCCCGGACGGCCCGCTCGACCGGATGTGGACCGCGTCCCATCAACATCGCGGCTCCAGCGCGGCCGCATTGCGCGTTCGCGCATACTCCTCGGATTGGACACGGACCTTTCAGGCCGGCTCGTGCTCGACCACGCTAACGATCACGTTGCGCGGGAACGGCTCGACCCCAGCGGCAACCCGCGCCTGATGGCCACGCTCCAGGTGTCCCTCAACGATGCGTATCGCGTCATTCCGTTCGATCACAACGGCAGCGTCACCCAGCACGTCAGCTCGCCACCAGCGGATTTCCCCTCATCGAGCACTCTCATCTGCAGGCGCCGAGAACACGTCTGGGCCGATCCATCACGAAACGTCCGCCACAGCCACGAAAGCGGCCAGGCCCTCTTCTGATCCCCCAGGTGGTTGTCCGTTGAAGAAGATCGGGATCTCGGCGAGCGAGGGTCATGGGTCGCCCGTCCCTTGATCGTTCGGCCCCCTCCAGCCCGTCAAGGCGACGGGGGCCGACCGTCGGAACGAAAGCCGGCGCCAGCCTGCCGCGCGGCAGGCGGGGGTCAAGCCGTGGCCGGGCACGGAGCGTCGACCCCGGGCCGCGTGGAACGCCGTTCAACGGATGGGGCGTGTACGGGGTATGGCGCAGTGTCCGACGGTCGGTGCACACTGCGCAACGCGCGTAGAAGTGACGTGCGGAGGAAACCTTTCGGTTCCCCGTGTGCAACCTGTCCCGCCTAGAACTTCCTTGCCGCCACGGCGTGTCCCCCACACACCCCCGGTGCGGTGCTCCGCGAACCGTCCGCAACCGCTCGCGAAAGGCACCCTCATGTCATCTTGTCGCATACCTGCCAGGCGCCCCCGCCGTACCGCCGCGCTCGGTGCCGCCTGCCTGGCCGCCGCCGTGACGCTGGCAACGCTCACCACCGCCCCCGCGGCGAACGCCGCCGCCTCGGTTCCGTCGCAGGGATCGCCGACACAACTCGACGTCGGCAACTGGAACGTCGAGTGGTTCGGTGCGCCGGACTTCGGCCCGACCGACGAGGCGCTTCAGCAGCAGAACGTCCGCGACGTCATGGCGGGCGCCGACATGGACGTCTGGGGCCTGTCCGAGGTCGTCAGCACCTCGGCGTTCGACACCCTCGTGGCCGGCATGCCCGGGTACACCGGGGTCGTGGCCAACGACCCGGTCGTGACGAACGGCGCGCAGTACTACTCGGACTTCGGCAACACCGAGCAGAAGGTCGCCCTCGTCTGGCGCTCCAGCATGGCCACCCTGGTGAGTGCGAAGGTCATCCTGACCGACCAGAACAGCAACTTCGCCGGGCGCCCGCCGGTGGAGTTCACGTTGCGCGGCACGTTCGACGGTGTCACCCGCGACCTCGTCTTCATCGTCCTGCACGCGAAGGCCGGGGCCACCCAGGACGCGTGGAACCGGCGCAACCCCGCGTCGCAGGCCCTCAAGTCCTACCTCGACGCGACCTACCCCACGCAGAACGTCTTCGTCATCGGTGACTGGAACGACGACGTCGACACCTCCATCGTTTCCGGGCAACCTTCGCCCTACGCCGACTTCGTGAACGACTCGGCGCGCTACACGTTCCCGACGCGTGCCCTGTCGCTGGCGGGCGTGGCGTCGACGACCGGCTACCCGGACTTCATCGACCACCAGCTCACCACCAACGAGGTGCAGGCCAAGTACGTCGCCGGCTCGGCGACCGCCTTCCAGCCCCAGGCGTACGTCCCGAACTACGCGGCGACGACCAGCGACCACTACCCGGTGCTGGCCCGCTACGACTTCGTCATCAGTGGCAGCGGCGCGAACCAGCCGCCCACGGCGTCGTACACACACTCCTGCACCGCTCTCGACTGCACCTTCACCGACGCCAGCAGCGACTCCGACGGCACCATCGTGAGCCGCAGCTGGAACTTCGGCAACGGCCAGACCTCGACCGCGACGAACCCGACCGCGACCTACGCATCGGCCGGAACCTACCCGGTCTCGCTGACCGTGACCGACAACGACGGGGCCACCCACACCACGACCCAGAACATCACCGTCACCGCCGGCGGCGGACCCGCCAACGTCATCATCAACGAGGTGCTGGCCAACGAACCGGGCAGCAGCACCGCCGGCGAGGCCGTCGAGATCGTGAACACCGGCGGCACGGCCATCGACATCACCGGCTGGACCGTCCGGGACGGGTCGGCGGTGCGGCACGCGTTCGCCGCCGGCACGACGCTGCAGCCCGGCAAGGCGATCACCGTCTTCGGCGCGAGCTCCGCGATCCCCGGCGGCATCGCGGCGGTGGCAGCCAGCACCGGCGGCCTCAGCCTGTCCAACAGCGGCGACCAGGTCATCCTTCGGGACTCGGCCGGAGCGACGGTCCAGTCGATGACCTACACCTCAAGCCAGGCGAACTCCGACGGCGTGTCCATCAACCGAAGCCCCGACGGCTCGGCGACCGGCAGCTGGGTCAAGCACAACACCATTAGCTCACTGTCCCGCTCGCCCGGCCAGCACGCCGACGGAACCGCGTACTGAGCCCGGAACCGCCGGCGCGGACCGGCTGATCTGACAGCCGTCCACGCTCCTCACCGAGCGTGGGTGATCGGCCCACGCTGCTCAACGAGCCCGGCTCGGGGAAGATTCGCGCACCCCCTCCCCGAGCCGGGCGCCCGCAGCCAGATCGCCGGTGGCTCGGGGCGGGAACAACCGCCTCGACCTGCTCCCACATCGTGGCCGGGCCCGGCACTCAGGTGGGGAGCCACGATGAGCAGGTCTGGCCAACATCCGAGTCCCGGGTGGCCGTTTTCAGGGTGCTGACCGCAGTTGCGTGAATGATCTTGTGGGCGAGGCGGCCGGCCGTGCGCCGCTCGTGGACCGCTCTGTCGGGTCATGCGGGTGCCTGGGGATCTGCGCGTCCCAGCATTTCGGCGAGGGAGATGCCGGTTCGGGTTGCTGCGATTCGACGTGCGCGCAGCTGAGCTCGGGTACGCGGGCGGAACGTGGGTTTCTTGCCGCAGCCGCAGGGTTCACGGCCCTCGTAGCGCAGTCCGGCGTTCAGTACCGCAGCAACGACGGTCCATGCCTTGGCGTCCCGGCGCCGTGGGGTCGCGAAGTCGTGGCCGGCGCAGACCATTGGTTCGGAGCATCGGGGGCATCGGTGCTCGCCGGGCTTTGGATGCCGCTTGAACGCGATGCGGCAGGGCACGCACGTGTAGTGCAGCTTGTAGGACTTTTCGGCGTAGTGGCACACGAGGTGAACGTACCCGGCACGACGACGACTGGCGAGAAGTTTGCCGACCAGGTCATGGTCGGGTGAGGACCCGGGGCCGGAGGAGTCGGAACGAGGCCCAGTCGCACCTCGTCCTCTTGAGGGTTTTGACCCGGGAGGAGAGCAAGCACCTGCTGGGACTGTTCCGGTTCGAGTCCGGCACCGGTGGCGAAGCCGTCGAATACCTCGGCGAGTGGGACTTTCCGCCCGGCAAGGTTCTGCACAAGGCCCTCGACCTCTGCCCGTCCCGACGCTGAGCTTGCGGCAGCCTCGCGCTGACGGACAGTGCTACCAAGGTTCGCCTCCCGCCACGGGGGCGGCTTGACCTCACGATGGGGAAGTCCTTTCCGCCTGGCCGCACTGGTCTCCCGGGTGGAGACGCGGTCGCGGGACCGAACGGGCGGGAACGTAGGGCACCGAGTTCGTTGGCGCCGCGTCCTGGCCGCCGGCCCCGGGCGAGAAGGAACCTCTTCCCCACGGCTGCTGCGCGGGGAAGAGGCGTCGTCGGCGCGGACGAGCTTGCCTGCTGCCCTTGACCTGCGCGAATGGAAGATCATCGGTTTCGGGGGTTCCCACCTCCGGTCACACCTGCGGTCCCCCGCCTAGCTCGTCCAGCTGTGGGCCACGTCGACCACGACCCGGTCGTTCAGCTGGATCACGCGGAACGGCAGCCGGTTGCGTACGCCGAGGCCGACCTGGGTCTGGCCCTCGAAGGTGCCACCGAACCGAGTGTCCCGGAAGGTGCTGTAGCCGCTGATGTTCACACCGGGCAGGGGCTCACCCACTTCGCCCGGGTAGGTCGGCGTGCCGGCTTGGAGGTCGTAGCTCCAGGCGCCGACGCGAATGTCGAGGACCGCTCCGCCGGCGACCGGTATGTGCTGGCCCGAGGGGTCGGCGTAGAACTGGTCCACGTACTGGACCTGGTAGCTGATGCGGTCACCGCCGCCGGGCACGTCAAACACGATGCGGTCGTAGCACTCGTGCTGTCCGGTCCTGATGCTTCTCAGATGGTCGGCACCCATGACGGCACCGCCCTTGGCGCCGCTGCCCCAACCCGTCGGGCAGGTCGCCGTGCGCGAGCCCCCGGCCGGGGCCGCTGCCACGGTACTGGCCGCCGTCCCCAGCGAGGCGGCCGCGAGCACGAGCACCGCCGCTACCGCTCCGATACGTCGCATTATTCCCCCTTCGATCGCACCTGCGCGTGACTTCCGATATCAAGTCAGACGACCTGGAACATGGGAAGGTTGCATATCGGACAGGGGCAAAAAGAGAATCTTGTGCACCTGGGCGAAGGTACGGAAGCGGCACCACGTGTACCTCTGCCGGCCGGAACGGTTTCGGGCACGGAGGCGTCGACGTGTCCTGTGGCCAGTTGACGCGGCGGATGGCAGCCGGGACGGGGCCGGGCAGAAGGAGCCCCCGGGAGGGGGCGGGACCGAGCCGGAGGATCATGGGCTGGTCCGAACGACTCGGGCAACACGTTCGTCGTGATCCAGCCCGATCAGGACGACCTCGACTGGTTCGCCTCCGTCGCCGTCCTGGACGAAGGCGGATGCGAGGTCGTCCGCCGCGACACCACCCGCCGCGAACACGACGTGACCATCGAGACCAGCTCCGGGACGACCTGCTGGCGCCGTCTGGCACGTGGAACGAGGCCGGCGTGGTATCAGCTGCACCTGGTGTTGCTGAAGAAGCTGCGAGCGGCGAGGAAGCTTGACCGGTCGCGGGCGGTGATCGACTCCTCCCACGTCAGGGCCGCTCGACGGGGCCCACAAGCAGTCTCGGCCTCGCCACCCGCCTCATCACCCACCGACACGTCCAACGCCTTTGTGAGGACCTCTAAGCCCCGCCAAGCGGCAGGCAGCGGCTGCGTGGGCGGCGGGGGAGCGGCAGGCCGCTGCCGCCTGGGAGGCCGGCCGACAACGGGCGGCCTCCGCCTGGGACACGGCTCCTGATCCCTGCGCCGGCACCGGCGCGGGGATCACGGGTTCCGGTGCCCGCCGGGTGGGGCCGCCCGTCTCTCGGCGGTGCCGGATGGATCCGGTGAGGGCTCGCCCGCCGCGAGGTGTTCCAGGACCTCCGCCAGTTCCTGGCAGGCGCGGCGCACCGACCGGCGGGTCGCACGCTGCTCGGTGATGACGGAGGCGAGGAGCAGGGCGGTCAGGGCGGCGGAACCGTTGAACGCCTGGAGCTTGACCATGATCTCGACGTCCGTGAGGTGGAGGAACGCGCCCCGTCCGGAGGTCGCCCCGAAGGTGGCGAGCACGGAGGCGAAGAGCGCGCACAGCATGCTTCCGGCGAGCTGGAAGCGGAGCGCTGCCCAGATCAGCAGGGGGAAGACGAGGAAGAGCATGCTCATCGAGCTGAGTACGACCACGGGCATGAGGATCAGGGTCGTCAGCCCCAGAAAGGCCGCCTCCTTCCAGCGCCGTACCCGGAACCGTCCGGCCGGCCCCATGAGGACGAGCATGAGCGGGGCGACGAGCAGCACCCCCATCGTGTCGCCCACCCACCAGGCCAGCCAGACGGGCCAGAACTCGCTCTTGTCCAAGGAGCTCTTCGCCACCTGCAGCCCGACCCCCGCGGTCGCGCTGATCATCATGGCGCCGAACCCACCGAGGAAGACCAGGGAGAGTCCGTCCCGCAGCCGCGCCATGTCGCGCCGGAAGCCGGCCCGCCTCAGCAGCAGGAAGGCACAGAGCGGCGCGACGGTGTTGCTGACCACGGTGACTACTGTGGTGGGCCCCGGAGTGGTGAGGGAGGCGATGACGAGGAAGGAGCCGAGGGCGATCCCGGGCCAGACCCGCGCGCCGAGCAGCAGCAGGGCGGCGACGGCGACGCCGGTGGGAGGCCAGATGGGGGTGACCACCACGCCTTCGACGACAAGGTGTCCCATCAGGCCGAGTCGTCCGGCCGCGTAGTAGCAAACCGCCACGGCCAGCGACATCAGAGCCGTCCCCGTAGAGGACCGGAACTGCCGAATATCCAACACGTCACCCATCAGACACCGGCCGGGCCGCCACGAGCGGGCAAGGCTCCTGCGTGTCGGGCGCCGCCGTCCGGCATGGGTCCGGGCCGGGTCCGAGGACCGACCCGGCCCGAGGCGAGCCCCTCCCCTCATTCCTCGGCCGCCGGCCGGGCCGGACCGCCGTCATGGCCGACGACCAGGACGGCCGCGTCGTCCTCGTGCCCCACCGTGGCCGCCAGCTTCATGACGGCGGTGGCGAGCCCGTCGACGTCCAGTCCGGCGACGGCGGTGATCCCGGCGAGCCTCGTCACCCGGTCCAGACCCTCGTCGATGTGGAGCGAGGGCCCCTCCACCACCCCGTCGGTCAGGAGGACGAAGACACCGCCGGTGGTGATCCGGTGGCGCGTGGCCGGGTAGTCGACGCCGTGCAGCACACCGAGAGGAGGCCCGCCCTCGCTGTCGTCGATGCCGGAGCGGCCGTCGGTGGTGGCCCAGATGTAGGGGATGTGACCGGCCCGGGCACACTCCAGGGTGCCGGCAGCGGGGTCGAGCCGCAGGAAGGTGCAGGTGGCGAAGAGGTCGGCGCCCAGAGAGATGAGCAGGTCGTTGGTGCGACCGAGCAGCTCTCCCGGGTCTCCGGTGACGGAGGCCAGCGCGCGCAGTGCCACGCGGACCTGTCCCATGAAGGCGGCGGCCTCGATGTTGTGTCCCTGCACGTCACCGATGGACATGCCGATCTGCCCGTCGGGCAGGGAGAAGGCGTCGTACCAGTCACCGCCGACGTTGAGCCCGTGGTTGGCGGGCTCATAGCGGACGGCCAGCCGGGCGCCAGGAAAACTGGGTAGGTCCGAGGGCAGCATGCCGCGCTGCAGGGCCACGGCGAGCTCGACACGGGAACGCTGCGTCTCGGCCAATTCCCGCGCCCTGGCGGTCAGTGACCCGAGCCGGGCCAGAAGGTCCTCGCTGTTGTCGGCCGGTCGTCTGCGGAACATCGATCACTCCGACGTCACGACAATCCTCGCATCACTTCGTCCCGGTCTCCAGCATGCGTCACCACAGGGGACCACCTCGGTACGAACAGGTCCTCCCTACTCTGCCCGCAGGGGGCAGGGTCCGCATCTCGTCGGCGGAGAACGCGGCGGATCCCAGCGGGGCCACCCCGCACCGCAGGCAACGAGCAGCGGTTCGGCGAGGGCGAAGGCATCGCCCCGCCCCTGACCTGCGTCCGGACCGAGCAGGCCGACGCCGCGCGACTCGCAAGACACCGGCGGCCCCAAGGACACCAGGCATGAACACGAACCACACCCCCGTCCCCCGGCGCGAAGAGTTCTGCGCCGGTCCTCCTCGGCGCCGGGTGATGTCGGTGACGTCCGCCCGGCAGAACCTGCTGCCGACGGGGTGGGGTGCAGACGGGGCTGGCGGAGGGCGAAGGACGGCGGGCCTCGCCCCCGAATCCTGAACACGGGTGATGCGGCGGATGCCAGCGTAGTTGGTGGTGCTTCGAGTACGGCTTCGTAGGTGGTGGGGCTGCGGTGTCCGGGGCGGGAACGCCGGCGCCGGGTGTGGTGGCGGTTGAGACGTCGGAAGGCGTGGAGCCGGCCACGGCGTTCGTCGGGCCAGCTCCTTCGGCCCCGGAGCGTCTCGTGTGCGAAGGTCGCGTTGAAGGACTCCGCAAGAGCGTTGTCCGCGCTCGACCTGACCGTACTCATGCCCCGTCGCACCGCTGCCGGCCTGCAGGCTTCGGAGAAGGCCCTGCTCGTATATCGGGCGGCTGAGGATGTCGAGGCAGTCGCTGCCACGCTCAACAGTCGGCCCCGGAGGAGCCTCGGTCGGAAGACACCCGCCGAAGCCCCAACGACGATCTGTCTATCGATGAGGTAAGCCGGTGTTGCATCCACCACCGCCGGGTCGTCGAACGCACCGTCGCCCGGCTCCACGGCTTCCGACGCCTCCGCATCCGCCGGGCACGACGCGAAGGCATCCACGATGCCTTCCTCGGCCTCGCCACCCACCTCATCACCCACCGACACGTCCAACGCCTTTGTGAGGAGCTCTTGTCTAGGGCACGTCCGCCTCGACGGCTGCCTTGATGCGCTTTCCGAAGGCCGGCGCGTCCTTGCGCGCCGCGCCCAGGGCCAGGCCCACGATGAGCTTGCCGAGGCCGTGGCCCTCCAGCACGTTGTGGATGCGGACCCGGGTTCCGCCGTCCGGCAGCGGTTCCAGGTCATAGCCGCCCTCACTCACCGTCACGAGGTTCTTCGACACCTCGGCCCAGCGCATCGACCGCGGCGGATCGAAGGCGGTGACGCGGAACTCCCGCGAGGTCTTCATCCCCGCGTCCTTCACCGTGCTGCGGAACACCGTACCGACGGCCGTCGGAGATTCGGGGACCCGGTCTATCCGGAGCACCCGCGGGCTGAACCGCGGATCGTTCCGCCCGTCGGCGAGATAGACGAACACCTCGTCGATGTCCCGGCCCACGTCGACCCTCGCCTCGAACTGTCTGGACATGCCGCTCCTCGTCGGGGTCGCACCCGCCCGGCGCGAGGGGCGGGTTCCCTCCAGAGTGGAGGACCCGCCCGTCCCACGCACTTCGGACGGGTCGGACGGCGGGTGTCAGGTCCCACGAGGTGGTGCATGGTTGGCGCTGGTGCGTCGGACCCCTGAGCGCCTTCCCGGAGGCACTCCGGTGCCGAACCGCAGCCGTCCTCTGCGTGATCACCTCGGAGTGCCGGCGTCGTGGCCTCGCCCGGTTCGTGCCGGTGACGCTGCAGGGCCCTCGTCCATGGCCGGTCGTGCGCTGTCGTGCCAACCCCTGGGCGCAGGAGGTCAACTCGGTCGTTCGGGGCGCTCGTAGCGTGAAGAAGTGCCGGGCCGCGAAGGCGGTGGGCACGTTTCCGATGGTTTCGAAAGGACACCTCATGTTCGACGTCGACAAGGTGCAGGCCGCCCCGAGCAAGGACCTGCTCACGCCAGGCAACTCGGTCATGCTCTTCGTGGACCACCAGCCGCAGATGTTCTTCGGCACCGGTAGCGGCGACCGTGCCGCGATCATCAACAGCACTGTGGGTCTTGCCAAGGCGGCCAAGGCGTTCGACGTTCCGGCCGTCCTGACCACGGTTGCCGCCGAGTCCTTCTCGGGCCCCCTGCTGCCGCAGCTCGCCGAGGTGTTCCCCCAGAACGAGATCGTCGACCGCACCACCATGAACGCCTGGGAGGACGAGGCGCTCGTCGCCGCGGTGAAGGCGACCGGTCGCAAGAAGATCATCCTGTCGGGTCTGTGGACCGAGGTCTGCCTGGTGCTGCCCGCGCTCTCGGCCCTCGAGCAGGGCTACGAGGTGTACGTCGTGACGGACGCCTCCGGTGGTGTCAGCCCGGCCGCCCACGAGCACGCGCTGCAGCGGATGATCGCTGCCGGCGCCGTCCCGGTGACCTGGGTCCAGGTCCTTCTGGAGCTGCAGCGCGACTGGGCGCGCCAGGAGACGTACGGCGACGTCATGGAGATCGTCAAGGCCCACGCGGGCGCGTACGGCCTGGGCGTCGTATACGCGCAGTCGGTCATCGGCGCACACGCGGCCGGCTGACACCCGTGGACACCGGCATGCTGATCCTGCGTCTGCTGGTGGGACTGCTCGTCGCCGGCCACGGTGTGCAGAAGGTCAGCTCGCACCTGGGCGGCAAGGGAATCGAGGGCGGCACCGAGGAGTTCCGCGCGGACGGCTTCCGAGGCGGTGTCCTCACCGCTCTGGCTGCGGGCGGTGGTCAGATCGGCTCAGGCCTGCTGCTCGCGGCCGGCCTCCTCACCCCGCTCGCCGCGACCGGCGCCATCGGTGTCATGACCGTCGCCCTCACCGTGAAGTGGCGCCACGGGCTCTGGGTGCAGAACGACGGGTACGAGTACCCGCTCGTCCTCATCGGCACGGCCGTCGCCCTCGCCGCCACCGGACCCGGCGCCTGGTCCCTCGACGCGCTCCTGGGTTTCGCGCCGTACCCGCTGTGGTGGGCCGCCCTCGCGCTCGTGTCCGGTCTCGGCAGCGGACTCCTCACCCGGCTCCTCCTGCGCCGGACTCCCCCCGCCCCGGCGATCGCCGATCGCTGAGCGCAAGCACCCAGACCGGGTCCGGCCGGCTGTGCACCCCCGACCGGGCGGCCGGGCCCACCCACCCACTTCTCCCCGTACTGGAGTACTTGATGGACACCCTCACGAATCCGCACGGCGGCGGCCAGCCGCTACTGCACCAGAAGGGTGCCGAAACCCAGGCGTTCGGCACGCTCAAGCAGTTGCCGATCGGCCTCGGCCACGACACCCGCATGTACGCCTGCCAGCGGCTGAACCGCGTCCTCGCCGACACGCAGATCCTCCACTCCCTCTACAAGAAGCACCACTGGCTCATGCGCGGGGCGACCTTCTACTCGCTCCACCTGATGCTGGACAAGCACGCAGAGACCCAACTGGCCATCGTGGACGCGCTGGCCGAGCGGGTCCAGAGCCTCGGCGGCGTCGCCGTCGGGGACCCGCGCCACGTCGCGGAGCTGACGGCGATCCCGCGTCCGCCGGACGGCGTCGAGCCGGTGCCCGTCATGCTGTCCAGGCTCCTCGACGCGCACGAGCGGATCCTGGTCGACGCCCGCGACGCTGCCGCCCGGCTCTCCCAGGAGGGCGACGAGGGGAGCGCCGACCTGCTCGTCTCTGACGTCATCCGCACCGGTGAGGCGCACGTGTGGTTCCTGGCCGAGCACCTCGTGGACACCCCTCTGGTGCACGGCTGATGGACACGTACGACGTCGTCGTGGTCGGCGGCGGGCCGGCCGGCGAGGTTGTCGCCGCCCGCGCCGTCCGGGCGGGGCTGACCGCCGTCGTCGTGGAGGCGGAGGCGGTCGGCGGAGAGTGCTCCTACCGTGCCTGCGTGCCGAGCAAGGCCCTGCTGCGTCCCGGCGCCGCTCGGTCGGAGGCCCGCTCGGTCGACGGGGCCCGGCAGGTGGTCACGGCGGCGCTCGACCCGGTGCGGGTGCTGGCCCGCCGCGACCGCTTCACCGGACGCGGTGACGACACCGGCCAGGCCGACTGGCTCGACGGCGCGGGCATCGCGCTCGTTCGGGGACACGGGCGGCTCGCCGGTGAGCGCCGGGTGGAAGTGACCCGGGCCGACGGCACGGTCCGCACCCTGGGGGCCCGACGTGCGGTGGCGGTCTGCACCGGCACGGAGCCCTCGCTTCCCTCGGTCGAAGGGCTCGCCCGGATCGGAGTCTGGACCAATCGGCAGGCCACCACCGCCGACGCGGTGCCCGCGAGGCTCGTCGTCATCGGCGGGGGAGTGGTGGCCTGCGAGATGGCCACCGCGTGGCGCTCGCTCGGCGCCTCCGTCACGCTCCTCGTCCGCGACCAGACGCTGCTCACCGGCTGGGAGCCGTGCGCCGGCGAAGAGGTCACCCGGGGGCTGGGCGATCTGGGCGTCACGATCCGCTTCGGAGCGTCGGCCGTCCGGGTCGCCCGTGACGGGACCACTCGTACCGTGACTGTGGAGACCGACGACGGCACCGCCCTGGCCTGCGACGAGGTCCTTGCCGCCGTGGGTCGTCGCCCGCGCACGGCCGACCTCGGCCTGGAGACCGTCGGACTGCCCGTCGGCGACTGGCTGCCCGTCGACGACACCTGTCGGGTCACCTCGGTCGAGGGAGGCTGGCTCTACGCCGTCGGCGACGTCAACCGCCGTGCGCCGCTGACCCATATGGCCAAGTACCAGGCCCGTGTCTGCGCCGCCGCGATCGCTGAGCGTGCCGCAGGCAGGCCGGCCGACACAGGAGGCTGGCCGGCGTGGAGTGCGCGGGCCGACCGAGCGGCCGTTCCCCAGGCCGTCTTCACCCGTCCCGAGGTCGCGAGCGTCGGTCTCACGGAACGCGCCGCACGCGAAGCGGGTCTCGTGGTGCGCGCGGTGGAGTACCGCGTCGACGACGTCGCCGGTGCCGCGCTCCACGCGGACGGCTACCGCGGCTTCGCGAAGCTCGTCGTCGACGAGACCCGAGGGGTCGTGGTCGGCTGCACGTTCACCGGCCCGATGGCGACCGAACTGATCCACACGGCCACCGTCGCCATCGTGGGAGAAGTCCCGCTCGAGCGTCTCTGGCACGCCGTCCCCGCATTTCCGACGGTCAGCGAGATCTGGCTGCGTCTCCTCGAGGCGTACGGCCTCTGACACGTACGGCCTCCGACGTACACCGCCTCCGACGCGTACGGCCCTTGATGCGTAAGGCCTTTGGCGCGACAGCAGCCCGTCCCTTCGCGCCCGCCCTGCACAAGCACCTGACAAGGAACCTCGTTGATGCTTCCATCGACCAGGGCAAGTACCGCCGCCAGTTCGCCGCGGACGTCCCCGCCGCCGACGCGGCGGTCATGGCCGCGACCCAGCGCCCTGTGTCCACCTTCGCCCTGGAGGATAAGGCCGGGGAAGCGGCGTGGAAGACGGTCTCGTCCCGGGCGCTGGTCGCCACCGCCGACAAGAACGTCCCGCCCGCCGCCGAGCGGTGGATGGCCCGGCGCGCCGGCTCGCACATCACCGAGGTCGACGCGTCGCACGCCGTGCCGGTCTCCCGCCCGACCGTGGTCACGGACGTGATCCTCGACGCCGCGCGCAGCACTCACTGAACCCGCCCAGCGGAAGCCGACGCACACAACCCGCCCAGCACACCCCTCGAAGGAGCGCCCTCATGCCCAACCGACCGACCCTCGAACCCGCCGCCCAGGCATTCGCCGACGCCACCGCCCATCCGCCGTACCTCTACGAGATCCCCGTGGCCGACGGCCGGAAGGCCGTGGACGACGTCCAGAGCGGGGAGGGCGTCCCGCTGCCCGCCGTCGACGACGAATGGGTCACCGTCCATGGCGGTCCCACCGGCGACGTCCGCGCCCGGATCGTGCGCCCGCGCGGCGTCACCGGCTCCCTCCCCGTCATCCTCTACATCCACGGCGCCGGCTGGGTCTTCGGCAACGCCCACACCCACGACCGGCTCGTCCGCGAACTCGCCGTCGGCACAGGGGCGGCCGTCGTCTTCCCCGAGTACGACCTCTCGCCCGAGGCCCGCTACCCCGTCGCCATCGAGCAGAACTACAGCGTCGCCCAATGGATCGCCCGCGAGGGACACCACAAGGACCTCGACGGCACCCGGATCGCCGTCGTGGGCGACTCCGTCGGCGGCAACATGACCGCCGCCCTCACTCTCATGGCCAAGCAGCGCGGCGACGTCCACATCACCCACCAGGTCCTCTTCTACCCGGTCACCGACGCGCGCTTCGACACCGACTCGTACCACGACTTCGCCGAGGGCTACTTCCTGCGCCGCGACGCCATGAAGTGGTTCTGGGACCAGTACACGACCGAAGAGGCCGAGCGCGCCCAGATCACCGCCTCGCCGCTGCGGGCCACCACCGAGCAGCTCACCGGCCTGCCGCCCGCCCTGGTCATCACCGCCGAGGCCGACGTCCTGCGCGACGAGGGCGAGGCGTACGCGGCGAAGCTCCTCGCCGCCGGTGTCCCCGTCACCGCCCTGCGCGTCCTGGGAGTCATCCACGACTTCGTGATGCTGAACGCGCTGCGCGAGACGCAGGCCGCCGAACTCGCCATCGGTCTCGCCACCGAAACCCTGCGCAAGGCCCTCGCATGACCGGGCCGTCGACGAGCATGCCCGTGGCTGGCCTCGTCCCCGGCCCCCGCCGGGAATCCGTACCGGCCGACCTCCTCGTCCGCAACGCGAAGGTGTTCACCGGAGACCCTGCCCGTCCCGAGGCCCGTGCCGTCGCGATCCGCGACGGCCGGGTCGCGGCGCTCGGCGACGACCACGACCTCGCCCTCCTCGTCGGGCCGGGCACGAAGGTCGTGGACGCCCTGGGCCGCCGGGTGATCCCCGGCCTCAATGACTCGCACCTGCACGTCATCAGGGGAGGCCTGAACTACGTCCTGGAGCTCCGCTGGGACGGGGTGCGCAGCCTCCGCCACGCCCTCGCGATGCTGCGGGAGCAGGCCGGCCGCACCCCCAAGGGGCAGTGGATCCGGGTCGTCGGCGGCTGGACCGCCGAGCAATTCACCGAGCGCAGGATGCCGACCGTCGCCGAGCTGAACGCCGCCGCCCCCGACACCCCGGTCTTCGTCCTGCACCTGTACCAGTCGGCGCTGATGAACCGGGCCGCGGTGCGCGCCGCCGGATTCACCCGGGAGACCCCCGATCCCCGCGGCGGCCAGATCGTACGGGGCAGGGACGGCCAGCCCAACGGGGTCCTCCTCGCCGCGCCGAGCGCGCTCATCCTGTACTCGACCCTGGCCAAGGCGCCGGCCCTCGACGAGGCCGACAAGCGGACGTCGACGCGGCACTTCCTGCGCGAGTTGAACCGCTTCGGGCTGACCTCGGCGGTCGACGCCGCGGGTGGGTTCCAGAACTTCCCCGACAACTACGCCACCGTCGTCGACCTCGCCAGGTCGGGCGAGCTGTCCCTGCGGATCGCCTACCACCTCTTCCCGCAGACGGCCGGGCAGGAGCTCGCCGATCTGAAGCGCTGGACCGAGATGGTGAAGCCCGGGGACGGGGACGAGTGGCTCCGCCTGAACGGCGCGGGCGAGAACCTGACCTGGGCCGCCGCCGACTTCGAGAACTTCTCCGAACCCCGTCCCGAACTTGGCGGTTACGAACCGGAGTTCGAGCTGGCCGTCCGGCTCCTGCTGGAGAACGGCTGGGGCTTCCGGCTCCACGCGACGTACGACGAGACGATCCGCCGCGATCTGACCGTCTTCGAGAAGCTCGCGGCGGAAGGCCTCTTCCCCGGTGGCAACCGCTGGCTCTTCGACCACGCGGAGACGGTCTCGGCCGACAGCCTGGACCGGATCGCCGCCCTCGGCGGTGCCTTGTCCGTCCAGAACCGCATGTCCTTCCAGGGCACTGCCTTCCGCGACCGGTACGGAGCCGAGGCCGCCGCCCACGCCCCGCCGGTCCGCGCCATGCTCGACCGGGGCCTGACCGTTGCTGCCGGAACCGACGCCACCCGCGTCTCCTCGTACAACCCCTGGATCGCGCTGCACTGGCTGGTGACCGGCAGGACCGTCGGCGGCACGGCGCTCTCCCCGGCCGGGAACCTGATCGACCGGGAGACCGCCCTCGGTCTTTACACCCGTGGGGGAGCGCGGCTCACCGGCGAGCAGGACGTCAAGGGAAGCCTGCGTGAGGGCTGGTACGGCGACCTCGCGATCCTGTCCGACGACTTTCTGACCGTGTCCGAAGACGTCATCCCCGGCATCGAGTCCGTGTTCACGGTCGTCGGCGGCCGGATCGTCCATGCGAGCGCGGAGTACGAGGGACTCGACGAGGCCGTTCCGCCGATCAGCCCGGAGTGGAGCCCTGTGGCCCACTTCGGCGGCTACCAGTCGGGTCAGGGAGGTGCCCGTCAGGCGTCGCTCGTGGCCGAGGCCGTGGCCGAGTCCGAGCAGCACCGTCGGTGGCGCGTCGGGCGCGGCTCCGTTCCCGAGACGCAGCCGCCGTTCGTCGACCCCTGCTTCGAGCACTGAGAGAGATCCACACGATGAGCACAGCCTCCCCCGCCGCCGACGGCGGCGCCCAGGCCACCCCGCCGGACGCGCCCCAGGAACGCCGCTTCGAACCGGACCTCCGGTCGATGACCCGGATCACCCTGCGCCCCATCGCCTCGCCCATGCCGCTCGGCTTCTTCACGATAGCCATCGCCTCCGTGATGACGGGCTGCCTGCAACTCGGGCTCTTCGACGAGGCGGCCCGTGGCGCCGTCGCCCTCACGGTGCTGCCGGCCTTTGCCCTCCAACTCCTGGTGAGCGTCCTGGCCTTCGGAGCCCGTGACGTGATCGCGGCGACGCTGATGGCGGTGTTCGCCGGCAGCTGGCTGCCCTACTCGCTCGTCATGCTCAGCGGCGTGGCCGACGGCCTTCAGGTCCTCGGCGTGTTCAACCTGGCACTCCTCTGCTTCGGAGCGCTGATGACCGCCGTGACCCGGCCCAAGCGTGCGCTGTGGTTCGTGCTGGTGGTCTCCCTGCCCCGCTGGGCGGCCACCGGCCTCGGGGGCATCACCGGCACGGAATGGCTGACGCGCACGTCCGGTGCGCTCGGCCTCGTGGTGGCGCTCGTCGCGATGTACACGGCGTTCGCCCTGATGCTCGAGGACATGCGCAGCGAGGAGGTCCTGCCGATCGGCCGCAGCGGCCCCGCCCACCTCGCCGTCGAAGGCGACCTGGCCGTCCAGCTCCGCAACCTGGAACGCCAGGCGGGCGTGCGCCGCACGCTCTGACCACCCCACCGACCCCGTCGCACCGACGACCGCACAGGAGCACCCATGGAACCGCAGGTGACGGACCGGCCCGAGAAGTCCCGGTACGAGGTCCTCGCCGGCGACGACGGCACCGAGACCGCGGGCTTCGCCGAGTACCACCTCTCGGAGGACGAGATCGCCTTCATCCACACCGAGATCGCCACCCGGTTCGCCGGTCAGGGCCTGGGCGGGCTGCTCGCCCGGAGCGCCCTCGACGACGCCCGGACCCGCGGGCTGCACGTCCTGCCGTACTGCCCCTTCATCCGGGGGTGGATCGGCAAGCATCCCGAGTACACCGAGCTGGTGCCCGAGGCCCGCCGCGCCCGGTTCGGCCTCTGAAGCGCCACGGGCCCGCCTCCGAGAATCCCCGCACACACCGAGGAGTTCTCCCGTGCCCCGACATTGCCCTCCCGGCCGAAGGCCGTGGCCGAGCTGATCCAGGACGCGGTCCGGTCCACCGCCCACTGAGCCGAGGCCCGGTTCGAAGGCCGTGCGGGGTCCGCCCCTCGGGGTGGGCCCCGCACGGCCTTCGGCGTGGGGCGTGAGCGTCCGGGCCATTGGTGCCGGGGAGCGGAACGCGCTGCCGGCTACGGCCGTGCCGTCGCGATCGGCGGGCGACTTCACGGGGCGCCGAGTGGAGCCGGCGCTGCTCCGTGACGCGGCGGTACGGGCCAGTGCCGACGGGCAGGTGCCGGTGTGGGGCGCCGACCGCCGGTTCAAGCCCGAGTGCGGGGCGCCGCCGGCTTCCTGGCAGGGGCTGGCCCCGTTGGAGCGACCCACGGCACCTGCCTCGGACTGCTCGGCCGCGGCGAGGAATTCCCGGTCCAGCACCAGCACACCATCGCCTTCCTCGATGCGCCCGACTGTCCGGTGAATGGGCACTTCGCCGACACCTACCGTGCGCGGTGAATGTCGCCCTTCGGGGCGACGGGCTGTTCACCGGGCTCACCTTGCTCTCCGCCCAGGAAGTGACTCCGGGGCGACGGGCGAGAGGCCCGCGTTTCCGCCCGCACCTCACAGCCGAGCAGCGGGCCGTTTCCGTCTCCAAGCAGAACCACGGGCAGGAATCGCGGGAGCGTGCGGCACGTCGGGCGCCGTGCGGCAGAACGCTGCGCCCATCGGCAAGGTGTGGTGCGTGGGGAGGCAACAGAAGGCGATTTCGCGGCCGTAGCGTGACGGCGTTCCGCTCCGAACCGAGGCGCGGACCAGCTACTTCGTATCGAGGAGACATCCCATGCCGTACATCACCGTGGGCCAGGAGAACGCCACTGCCATCGACCTCTACTACGAGGACCACGGCACGGGCCGGCCGGTCGTCCTCATCCACGGCTTCCCGCTCGACGGCCACTCCTGGGAGCGGCAGAGCGCCGCGCTGCTCGATGCCGGCCACCGGGTGATCACGTACGACCGGCGCGGATTCGGACGGTCCTCCCAGCCGACGACCGGTTACGACTACGACACCTTCGCGGCCGACCTCAACACGGTGATGGAGGCCCTCGACCTGCAGGACGCCGTCCTCGTCGGCTTCTCCATGGGCACCGGCGAGGTCGCCCGATACGTGTCCACGTACGGCTCCGCCCGCGTCGCCAAGGTCGCCTTCCTGGCCTCCCTCGAGCCCTGCCTGCTCAAGACCGACGACAACCCGGACGGCGTCGCCCCGAAGGAGTTCTTCGACGGAGTCGTCGCCGCCGTGAAGGCCGACCGCTACGCCTACTACACCGCCTTCTTCAACGACTTCTACAACCTCGACGAGAATCTGGGCATCCGGATCAGCGAGGAAGCGGTCCGCAACAGCTGGCACACCGCTGCCGGAGGTGGCTTCTTCGCCGCGTCCGCCGCGCCGTCGACCTGGTACACCGACTTCCGCGCCGACATCCCGTCCGTCGACGTGCCCGCCCTGATCCTGCACGGCACGGCCGACCGCATCCTGCCTGCCGAGGGCACCGCGCGCCCCTTCCACAAGGCTCTTCCCTCCGCCGACTACGTCGAGATCGAGGGCGCCCCGCACGGCCTGCTGTGGACGCACGCGGAGGAGGTCAACACCGCCCTCCTCGCCTTCCTGGCGAAGTGACGTCACCTCATCGACCCACCGGGTGACACCGGAGCCCCCGGCGTCACCCGGTTCCGTGGTTCCCGACGCGAGAACCACACGAGCTCAGGAGAGCCGACACCCGTGCAGTTCGGCATATTCACCGTCGGGGACGTGACCCCCGACCCCACCAAACGCGCCCGTGTACGGCCACGGCCCGTCCCTGGAGGGCTTCACCGAGCAGACCCCGCTCACGGTGGGCTCTCCTCAGCAGGTCATCGAACGGACTCTCCCCTTCCGGGAGAACGTCGGCGACTACCAGCGCCAGCTCTTCCTGATGGACCACGCGGGCCTGCCCCTCAAGACCGTCCTGGAGCAACTCGACATCCTCGGCGAAGAATTCGTGCCCGTGCTGCGCAAGGAGTTCGCGAACGGGCGTCCTGCGGACGTGCCGGACGCGCCGACGCACCCGGCGCGGGTCACCGCCGCCGCGACGCAGCGGGGAGCGACCGCCGCATGAGGCTGACCGTCGTTTCCGCGGGGCTGAGCACGCCCTCCTCCCCCCGCCTGCTCGCCGATCGCCCGGCCGAGGCGGCCCGCGACGGACTCGCCGACCGGGGCCACACCGTATCGATCGAGGTCGTCGAACTGAGTGCACTCGCCGGCGACGTCGCCAACCACTTGGCGACCGGCTTCGCACCGCCGCGGCTCGCCGCCGCGATCGAGGCGGCGACGGGAGCCGACGGCCTGATAGCCGTGACTCCGGTGTTCACGGCCTCCTCCAGCGGGCCGTTCAAGTCCTTCTTCGACGTGATCGCCCCGGACGCTTTCGCCGGGCAGCCGGTCCTGGTCGCGGCGACGGGCGGTACCGCCCGCCATTCCCTGGTCCTGGAGCACGCCCTGCGACCGCTCTTCGCCCATCTGCGCGCCGCCGTCGTTCCCACCGCGGTGTACGCGGCGTCCGAGGACTGGGGCCGGGTGGAGACGGGGACACCGACGGCCTGCCCGCGCGCGTCCGGCGGGCGGGCGGCGAGCCGGCCGCGCTCATGGCGGCCCGCCCGCCCCGGGCCGAGCCCGAGGACGACGTGACCGTCCTTGAACGGCAACTCGCCGACCTGCGCTTGGAGTGAGTCCGAGGAGTCTCACACCTGTGCATGGCCATGCTGAGAACGAATTCTCGAGCACGCGCACCGGTTCATGCGGCGCGCGTGCTCGACTGCCATTCCCGGGGCGACATCCCGTACGCGGTGCGGAAGGCACGACTGAAGTGGGACGGGTTCGTGAATCCCCAGCGCTGGGCCACCGCCGACACGGCAGGTGCCGTCCGCGACGACCGGGACAGCTCCCGTCGGCACCTCTCCAGGCGCTCGCGACGGATCCAACGGCTCACCGTGGTCCCTTCCGGCTGGAAGAGTTTGTGCAGATACCGGACGGACATGTGGTGCGCGGCCGCGATCCTCTCCGGAGAGAGGTCGGGGTCGGCCAGGTGCCGCAGGACGTACTCCTTGACACGCACCAGCATGCCGCGGGCCACCTCCGACGCATGGGGGTTCAGCCGGCCCTGACGTTCACGCACCAACACCGTCAGCAGATCCGCAGCGGTCATCGCGAGTTGCCGCCCAGTGTACGGATCGAACCCGGCGGCCCGATCCGCCAGGTGTTCAAGATATCCGGCAACGACTCCGGACGTGCCGCCGCGACCGTCGAACACGGTCCCGGTGATGGCCCGCAGGTCTGCGTCCGACACACCCAGCACACTCTTCGGCACCCGGATCGCCGTGAAACGGAAGTCGTCCGGCTGCTCCCTCCGATACGGTCGACCGGCGTCGGAACAGGTGAAGGTGCCGGGCTGGACGAGGGTCTCGACCCCGTCCTGGGTGAGCCGTCCCGTTCCCCGGTGCTGGAGGGTGACGGTCAGGTACTCTCCTCCGCCCCGGGAGATCAAGGCGGCGTGCCGCGACACCGTCTGCGGACCGGCCTCGACCACCGAGAACTGGAGCGGCCCGAGCCGATCGGTGGTGATCGTCCCCACCGAGGGCTCGCGCTCGTGCAGCACGACGTCCAGCGGAATGAAGGTGTCGGAGACCACACTGCGCCAGTAGTCCGCCCGCTCGGACGGTGAGAGCGGCAGCGTGGACAGGACGACGGACATCGCGACCCCTCGGGCATGGTCGGGCGGACGCTCTCCGAAGAGCGTCGGGAACGAGGTCCATCCTCGGAGCACTTGCCTACGGTGCCATCAGTCACCCGACTGGTGCACTTGCCCAGTACCCGACTCGTCCAGCGCCCCGGCCCGCTCCCCTCGGGCGTGTCAGGAACCAGCAGAGTGTCCCGCGGTCGCCCTCACCACAGATGCTTGCGCAGGAACATGGCACCGAGCCGAACCGCGGCCCGCGTCGGCGGGCTGTCGCGCAGCGCGGTCAGGGAAGCGAAGTCGTGGACCGTGCCCTGGAACCGTGCCGCAGTCGCGGCGACACCGGCCCGGCGCAGCCGGTCCGCGTACTCCTCCGCTTCGTCACGGGTCGCATCGGCCTCCGCACTGACGACCAGCGCCGGTGGCAGCCCCGTCAGCGCGGGCGTACTCGCCCGCAGCGGGGACGCGGTCGGCTCGTCGCGCTGCAGGGGATCGACCACGTACTGCCGCCAGTAGGACCGCACGGCCTCCCGGGTGAGCAGATATCCCGTCGCGAACCGCCGCTGCGACGGGCTGTCGCAGCGGGCGTCGGTCAGTGGGTAGTACAACAGTTGGGCGCGGATCCCCGGACCCCCGCGCGCCCGCGCAAGGAGGGTGAGTGCCGTGGCCAGGGTGGCCCCCGCGCAGTCGCCGGCGACCGCGAGCCGGTCGGTGTCGAGTCCGAGCGGCTCAGCCTGCCCGCACGCCCGGGTCAACAAGGCGTAGCACTCCTCGAGGGCGACCGGATAGCGGCTCTCGGGCGTGCGGCTGTACTCGGGAACGACGGCCGCGACGCCCGCGTGGCGTACCAGCTCGCTGACGAGCCACGCGTGCGTCTCGGCTTCGCCCAGCATCCAACGGCCGCCGTGGACGTAGAGCATGACGGGGGGCCGGCCCACCACACCGGTGGGTCGGAAGATCCAGAAGCCGACCAGACCGGTGGGTCCCACGGGCGCCGCGTGGAAGGTGGCGTCCACGTCGAAGTCGACGATCCGGTCGCCCTGGGACTCCCGCAGCGCCTGACGGGCGGTCTCCGGTTCCAGCTCGTGGAGAAACGGCGGTGTCGCCGAAGCGTCGAGGAGGCGCCGCACCAGAGGATCCAGAACCACGGGCGACGGTTGCCCGGCGCGCGCCTCCCACGGGGGGTCCGGCCGCATGCGTTCCGCCTCTCGTTCGGACCTCTCTGGGGGAGTGTTCATCGCAGGTCAGTTGTCGTGCAGGAGGTCCCGGAGCTGATGGCGACTGCTGATGCCGAGCTTGGGATAGACGTTGTAGAGGTGCGAGCCCACCGTACGCGGCGAGAGGAACAGCCGCTCGCCGATCTCGCGGTTCGACAGACCACCCGCGGCGAGCCGCGCTATCTGCTGCTGTTGGGCCGTCAGCTCGGCCATCCGTTCAGCGGCGCCGGAAGCGGACGCGGAGACGCCGACGGCACCCGCCGCGCGCAGCTCGCCGCGGGCCGCGTCCGCGAGGGCCCGGGCGCCGAGCCGCACCGCCACCTCGAGGACCGCCGTCAGCTGGGCACGGGCCTCCAAGGGCCTTCGACGCCTGCGCAGCCAGATCGCGTAGTGCAGACGGGCCTGGGCCCGTTCCAGCGGCCACGTGTCCGCCGCGGGGTTGACCAGAGCCAGCCGGAAGTGATGCTCGGGGTTCGCGCCCTCGTCGACGAGGGCGGCCGCGTGGTGCATCAGGAGCGTCATGCGGGTCGTCGGCCGCTCGCCCAGCCCCGCCCGCACCGCACCGAGGGCGCGTGATGCCTCCTCCTTTCGGTCGACGCGCTGTGCGACGGCCGCCAGTTCGCCGATCGAACGGGGGGCCAGGAAGGGGACGATCGGCGATCCGTCCTCGCCGAACAGGGCCCTGAAGTGACGGAACGCGCGCTCCGCGTCTCCCAGGGCCAGTGCGTGGAGCCCGCCGGCGCGCAGCATCCTGGCCCTGGTGGCGCGGTTCTCACCGAGGTTGACGGAGCGCCAGTGCGGGCTGGTGAACGGGACGTCCGGCAGACTGTCGCCGCGCAATGCGCGCAGCGTCACCTCCAGTGCTTCGAGGTCCATGTCGACACGGGTCAACCGGTGGACGGCCGCCTCGGAGCGCCCCTCTTCGATCAGGGTCTGGGCCTCAGGCCAGCGGCCCATGGCGATGAGGGTGTCCACGTGGCTCGGCAGAGCCCACACGCGCGGGCCCCATGCCCAGGAGGCACCGGGCACCGTGCTTGCCTGTCGGTGCATCTCTGCGCACAGCTCCGACTCGTCGCTGTAGTACGCCACCGAGGCGTCGGCCAGCAGCCGGGCCAGTGAAGCCGGGCCGTCGAGCGGTCCGGGCAGCGCGACGGGCGCCTGGCGGGCCTTGTCGCCGCCGTGTTCCCCGATGCACACCGACACGTAGGCGTCCATGGCGGCCGGCACTCCAGGGCCGGTGAGCCCGGCGAAGCCACCCCGGTCCAGGGGCCCCACCTGCTCGGCGGGCGTCACGGCACCGGAGCGATCGGCACGGTCGTCCCGCGTATCGGGCATCTCCCGGACCACTTGCCTGGTGTGGTCGAGCAGGCGCGGCAACTCCGCCCGGTGCTCGGGCAGGCCGGACTGGTGGGCGATCGCCGCCGCGAGCGCGGTGAGCG
Source organism: Streptomyces sp. NPDC058872 (assembly GCF_042743065.1). NCBI lineage: Bacteria > Bacillati > Actinomycetota > Actinomycetes > Kitasatosporales > Streptomycetaceae > Streptomyces > Streptomyces sp. NPDC058872. Next base: position 33,443 of record NZ_JBHYMK010000028.1, on the reverse strand, counting down.
AGAGGGAGGCGTTGGTGGTACGCGGGGGAGAGTGCCGCGACAGGTCGAGGAGGAGCCCGAAGGCCTCTCGTTGGAACGAGAGCAGCGACAGCGCGCCGGCCATGGCGCAGACGGCGACGCATCGCAGGTCCGGGTCGCGGTTGATCCGGGAGAACTCCGCGTACAGGTCGCGGACCCACTCGGGATTCCCGAGATCGCTCGCCGCAGCCATGGCCGCGGCGAGGCGGCGGGCCCGGTCCGCGTCGGTCCCGCTGAGCCGCGCCGCCTGTTCCAGCGCCTTCGCCGAGGCGAAGCGGTCGCCCCCACGCAGGGCGTGGACGGCGGTCGCCCGCTCCAGGGCGCAGGCCACGGCCTCGTCGGGACCGATCGCGGCCGCGGCCAGATGCCAGGCCCGGTACGCCGGACTCTGTACCGCCGCCGCTGCCAGGTCCCGGTGGGCCCGCTGCCGCAGCTTCGCGGGCTGCCGGTGGAACGCCGCCGCACGCGTCAGCGGGTGACCGAACGCGATGCGGCCGTCGGCGATGCCGATCAGGTCGGTTTCCTCCGCCGGGGTCCACACCGTGAGGTCGTCGGTGCCCAAGGCGGCCATCACGACGGGGAGTTCTTCCTCTTTCAGCGCGGCGGAGGCATAGAGCAGCGCGCGCCGCGTGCCCTCGGGGAGGGCGTCCAGGCGCGAGGTGAGCACCCCCGGGGCAGAGGCCGGCCCGGCGCCGACGCGTGACGCCCGGTTCAGCTCGACGATCGCCAGCGGATTGCCCTCCGCCTGCCGTAGCAGGTCAATGCGGAGCCGCCCCCGAGGCGCATCGGGTTGTGCGTCCAGGAGCCGGGCCGCCGCCCCGGGGGACAGCGGGCCGAGCCGCAGGACGGGAAGGTCGCCCGGGACTCCGGGCGGGGGAGCTGTGCCGCGTGCGGTGAAGAGCATGGTCACCGCCTGGTTGGTGAGCTGCCGTCGTACGGAGAACAGCACGTCCAGGGAGGCGTCGTCGCAGTCCTGTGCGTCGTCCACCGCCACCAGGATCGGGGTCGTCCGGGCGAGCCGGGTGAGCACGGCCAGCACGACGACACCGAGCGCTCGTCGCTCTTGCGGCCCGGCTCCCGCATCCGGACCGAAGGCGGTGTGGAGCACGGTCCACCGGTCTTCTGGAAAGAGGTCCGGTACGTCGAGGACCGGCAGCAGCAGTCGGTGCAGCGAGCTGAACGGTGCCGGTTCCTCCCCGCCCCAGCCCCGCGCCGAAAGGACCCGGGCCCCGTGCGTCGAGGCCGCTTCCTCGGCGAACCGCAACAACCGGGACCTGCCGGTGCCGGTCTCCCCGAGCACGAGCAGACCCTGCGGCCCGCAACGTACGTCAAGGCAGCGCCGGATCAGGTCGATCTCCTCGTCACGGCCGACCGGCACAGCCGCGCGTCCCGCTTCCCACTCCGTCATCGCACTCCGACTCCCCGCGCGGGGCGGCTGGTTCACGCCCCTGCGGGGATGTTGTCAGGACGCAGAACGGCGCGCTTCTGTCATGTGACCAGTCATGCCGGAGGAGAGCCTGGCAGGATGGCATCAACGCTGTGAACAGGCACTTCACGGTCGACCCCGTTCCACTGGGCGGTCCGGGTCAGCCGTGGGGCGGACGAGGGAGAGCATGGACGTCGGCGCCGTCGAGGCACGAACGCGGGGTATCCAGGGCAGGGCCCGTGAGCTGGAGTGGATCGACAGACTGGTCGAGGCCGTGGACGGCCCCGGCTCGAAGGTGCTCGTGCTGACCGGTGAGCCGGGCGCCGGCAAGAGCACCCTTCTCGACCACGCCGCCGACGTGGCCGCGGTGCGCGGCAGACGGGCGCTCCGGGTACGCGGCTGCGAGGGTGAACAGGGCCTCGACTTCGCGGGAGTCCACCAACTGCTGCGCCCCGTGCTCCGCGGCATCGACCGGCTGCCGACGCGTCAGCGCGAAGCCCTGCGGCACGCGTTCGGCATGGACGACGGCGACGGCGGACAGATCCCCGAGCCACTCGTGATCAGGTCCGGTGTGCTCACCCTGCTCTCGGAGGCGGCCACGGAACGGCCCCTGCTCCTCGTCGTCGACGACGCCCAGTGGCTGGACGTCGGCTCCCTGGACGTACTGGCGTTCGTCGCGAGGCGTCTGGAGGGCGAGCCGATGGCCCTGCTGCTCGCGGCACGGGAGGAGTCGGTACCGGCGCGTTTCGACCGCGACTTCCCCCATCTGGCGACCCGCCCCCTCGACGGGGCGGAGGCCGGCCTCGTGCTGGACGAGCAGCCGAACCCGCCGCGCGGCAAGGTCCGGGCCCAGATCATCGAACAGGCCGCCGGGAACCCGCTCGCCCTCATCGAACTCGCGCGGGCGTTCGCCAAGGGACCGGGCCTCCAGCGGCCCGGCGCGATCGAATCCCTCCCCCTCACCACCAGGCTCGAGCGCCTGTTCGCCGCGGACCTGCCCGGCCTTCCGCAGCAGACCCGCCACGCGCTGCTCCTGGCCGCGGCCGCCGGCACCGACCGGCTCTCCGACGTGCTGTACGCCGTCCCGGGCCTGGAGGACCCCGAAGTCTGGCGGCCGGCCGAGGAGGCCGGGCTCGTACGGGTCGAGAACGGTGACGTCCGGCTGCGCCACCCGCTCATCCGCTTCGCGATCCATCAGGCCGCCTCCTTCGCCGACCGCCGCGAGGCCCACCTGGCACTCGCCGCCGCGTTCGCCCACGAGCCCGACCGCCGGGCCTGGCACCTGGCCGCTGCCGCTTTCGGCCCGGACGAGGAGGTCGCCGACGTCCTGGCACAGAGCGCCGAGCGCTCCCGGCGCCGCGGCGGATACGCGGCCGCGGCCACCGCGCTCGAACGGTCGGCCGAACTCACCCCGGACGCGGAGCGCCGCGCCGGACGCCTGCTCGCCGCCGCCGTCTCCGCCATGTACGCCGGCTACCCGCAGTGGGTGGGCGAGATCGCGGTCCGCGTGGGCACCCTGACGAACGACCCCGAACTCCTCGCCCAGGCATCCCTGTGCGGAGGCTGGTCGCTGTCCGTCACGCTCCGTCATCAGGACGCCCTCGGATTCCTGCTGCCCGTGGCAGAATCCATGGCCACAACTGCACCCGGGCTGGCGCTGGACGCGCTGGGAACGGCGGCGACCCCGGCCTACAACTCCGGCGACCCCTTCTACCGCGCCGAACTCCAGCGCATCGGCGATCTGATCCCGCTGCAGCCTGACCGGATCGACCGGCTGTGGGTGGAGGCGGTCGCCGCCCCCTTCACGGACCGGGAGAAGGCGCTGCGACGCCTGCACGACGTGGTGGGCACCTCATGGGAAGGCCCGCTCGCGGATCCCGCCACGCTCGGCGAACTCATCGTGCTCGGCGCCGTTGCGTGGGTCCTTGACGAGACCGACCTGTCCATACGGCTCCTCGGCCGGGCCATGGACCACTTCCGTCCGGTCGCCACGGCCGGCACCAACTGCACGGTCACCCAGACCCTCGCCCTCGCCCAATTCGACAGCGGAGCATGGACGGCCGCCGGATCCGCGGCCGAGGAGGCATTCTCCCTGGCCGCGGAAGCCGGCGCGGAGAACGTCGCCGTGGGGGCACCGATCCTCCAGGCCACGCTGCGTGCCGTCCGAGGCGACCACACCGGCGCGCGGGAGCTCGCCGCTCAGGCCGTCCGCGGCATCGAACTGCGCAAGTCCCGAAGTCTGTACGTCCGTCACTGCCAGGCCCTCGGCATGGCGGCGCTCGCGGAAGGCGACCACCAGGCGGCGTACGAGCACCTCCGTCGCGTCTTCACCCAGGATTCCCCGCCCGCCCCCGTGCACCAACACGCCTCCCTCTACCACCTCGCCGACCTCGCCGCGGCCGCCGTGCGCGTCGGTCAGACGGACGACGCCCGTGCCGTGCTCCGAGCGGCTGAGGGCATCCTGGGATCGCCCCGCTCCAGTCGACTGAACGCGATCGTGCACCGCGCCACGGCTCTGCTGAGCCCGCCCGACGACGCCGAGCCACACTTCCTTGCGGCACTCGCCGACGCCGAGGGCGCGCACTGGTCCTTCGAACGCGCCCTCACACAGCTGGACTTCGCAGAATGGCTGCGACGCCGCCGACGGGCCGCGGAGGCGCGCCCCCTGTTTGCTGCCGCCCTGGAAGTCTTCGAGCTGCTCGACGCCCGCCCGTGGATCGAGCGCGCCACCGCCGAACTCCGCGCAGCGGGTGTCACCGTGGTGGACTCCACCGTCCCGGAGGCCGTGGCCGGCCTGACGCCGCAGGAGCTGAAGATCGCCCAACTGGCTGCGGAAGGACTGACGAACCGGGACATCGGCGCCCGGCTCTACCTGTCCCCTCGCACCATCGGCTTCCACCTGCACAAGATCTTCCCGAAGCTCGGCATCACGGGGCGCGCCCAATTGCGGGACGCCCTCGGTCGCTGAAGCGCCTGAGGTGAGCACGGCCCCGGCAGAACCCCGACGTCGAAGAAGCTCAGAAGAAGCCGAGCTTCTTCGGGGAGTAGCTCACCAGCAAATTCTTCGAGTGCCGGTGGTACACGCCTCGCATGGCTTCTGACCAGCGGAAACGGCCACGGCTTGGCCCGGCTGCAGGCTGCTGGTCCGGGTATGGACCGGATCTTGGTCGGCCTCGTCCCTCCCCCGAAGAACGACCGCCATGCGGGAGCAGCTCGCACCGAAGGGCGACAGCCGCTCAGTTCCGCCCCTTATGGCCACGAGGAAAAGCGAGTTGTGACCCTTGCACCCCCGCTCGCGCGGGGACCACCAGCGAGCTCGTGCACGGTAAGCGGTGAGACGTCGGTCTGTGACAGTTGATCATGCTCGGGTGGTGGGGAATGTGACGCGTGCAGCAATTATCGGAAACCGCCGGGTCACAGGGTTGTCGGCCGGAATGATCGCTGAACCTATCGCTGGGCTGGGGCTGTTGTGGCATGAGCGTCACGACGCCAGGCTCGCTTCCCGATCGTGGAAGCGGGCCGTGGACGGCGGTGCGCAACACCGCCTGGTCTTCGTCGACCGCCTGCTGGCCAAACTGGTCCGTCTTCGTCACGGGGTTGCCCGCAATGTGCTGGCCCATTGGTTCGGCGAGGACCGCTGCACCATCACCCGAGCCATTGGCGAGGTGCGGCCCTTGCTCGCCGAGCGGGGGTGCACCGTCAGTGCAGAACGCCGTCGATTCCATGGCGGTCACGGACAGTGAAGGTCGCGTGCTGTGGTGTGGTCCAACCGGGCCCGGAAGCTGCGCGGACATCACCCACGACCGCCGGTTAGGGCTGGTCAGGCTCCTGGTCGACGGGCCCGCGGTCGAGGTTCTTGCCGATGTCGGATACCAGGGCCTCGGCGCCCGGACCGGCGGACACGTGGTCACACCACCGCACCGCAAGTCCGAGAAGGACGCCCCCTACCGGTACGAGGAGATGCATGAACGACATGGCAAGGCACACTCCTCACACCGCATCCGGTTCGAGCACGGCATCGCCCACCTGAAGAACCGGCGGGCACTGGCCCGCCACCTCGGCCGCCGCCGACACATCGGCGACACCGCCCAGGCCGTCGCCGACCTGCTGTCCCACCAGCAGGCAGTGGACCTGACTCCCGCACAACAGGCGTGAGCGTCGAGCCCCGCCAGACGTCCTCGACGTCTCACCGCTTACCGTGCACGAGCTCGTTAAGCCGCCTGGGGCAACCTGCCCACAGCTAACGCCACCGGTCAGAGCCATCGACACCGTGCTCATGTGGAAGGACCCGGATCGGCCCCAGGAGATGGCGGCAACCTTCCGGTTCGGCTGCTGCGGGCCGGCGACGGGGCACGGGAAGCATGAGGGCACGCGGGACCGGGCGCCCCTATGGAAGCCGTTGCCGTTTGCAGCGGTCTGCGTGCCTTTGGATGTCGAAGCTCGTTGAGTTCCGAGGGCGGGACAAATGGTGCCGATGGGAAGGGTCGGGCAGATCTGTGACCGTCCGGGCGACGACTTCGCGTATCGCTGCTTCCCGGCGCTTTCTTCACTCACCTGATGGGAACCCCGCAATGCCTCTCTCCTCACCGCACAATCCGGTCGGGTCCTTGCCGATACAGCGTCCGGTACTGGTACGCCAGCACCGCTGGGACGGGTTGCGCTGCGAGTCGCGACTGGTGCGGGCGGCCTCTCCCCGACTGGGCCCGCTGCTGCTCATCGGCGGCGCCTTCCAGAACAAGGAGACGTGGGGGCGCTGCGAGAAGCTGCTCCTGAGGAACATGGACGTCCTCACCGTCGACCCGCCCGGCTGGGGCATGGCCGACCCCCTGCCCGCAGGGCAGAGCGTGGACGTGCTGGCGGACGCCGTCTGCCACATACTCGATGAGAGCGGTCTGCGGCAGGTCAATGTGGTGGGTGGCTCTTACGGAAGCGCCATCGCCTACCGCATCGCCCAGCGCCATCCCCACCGGGTCAGACGGATGGTCCTGGTCGGCACCATGGCGGCCATTCCCGAGCATTCCCGTGAGGCCATGGAGCGTGCGCTGGCCTTCCTGGACGCCGGCAGGATGGACGAGTACGCCCGTGCCGCGGTCGACATCCTGATGAATCCGGAGCGCCTCGACGGGATCACCAACGGCTCGCGGGTCCGTCGATTCCTCCTGCGTCGCCTGACCGCCCTCACCGACGCCGAGGCCGTTCAGGTGAGCTCCAATACGCTGCGCCTGCTGCATCACGCGGAGCTCGACACGAGCGTGCAGGTGCAGGCCCCGACCTTGACCGTGACAGGGGAGCATGACGCCTTCACCACCCCGGCGCAGTGTCGTCGCATGGCGGTGGCGTGCGGCAAAGGGTGGTTCGCGGAAGTCGCAGAGAGCGACCACATGCTCTTCCTGGAACGGCCGACGGAGATCATCGACCTGGTGACCCGCTTCCTGGCCGATGAGCCGCTGCACGGACTGCCTTACTGCACGCGGGTCGAGCAGCTCTCCTCGAACCACCTTCCGGCCCCCCGGGCCGCCGGCCCGGCGCCAGGAAGGAGCACCGGATGAGCGGATCGGGCGTAGCGAAGAAAGTGTGCGGCGGTTGCTTGGCGGCGGCGCCGACGCCAACGCCGCGGCGAAGGGGTAGCTGCTCATGAGCCAGTTCTCGTACTCCGACGAAGCGCTCGTGCCCTTCTGCGACGTACTGTTCACGCCAGGCGATCTCGACCTGCTGACGGCGGGAGCCTTCGGGAAGCCGGTGTACGCCATGGCTAGGGAGAGCCGACGACGGCAGGCGCTCAGGGCATGCAGGGAGCGGCATCCGGACGAGCACGGCATGGAGACTCCTGCGGTGGCCTGAGCGCAGACGTCACTCTCGTTAGGGCGATGCACGCCGATCCTGCCCGTTGTCACAGGCGGCCCCGATGGATGTCGCCGTGCTGTTCCGGGCGGTCCGGGAAGACCCGAGGGCGACTGCGGGACTTTCCGCCGCCGCCCTCGCCCTCCTGCCCGGGCTGCCCGCCTGGCAGCGGTTCATCAGCATGTCCCCGTCGCGAAATGCCGGGCCGCCTTGCGAAGGGTGTCGCGTTCTTCCGCCCGTTAGGGGACTCTCTTCCGGGCTGCGGTCAACGTGCCCTGAACGTCTTCCCCGCTGGCCTGCGAGTCGGCGGGCTGCGTCGAGCGGGAGCCGGGCAGGCGTCCGGCGGCAGCCCGGATCCGGTTCCGCAGTCCCTCGGTGTCGGCTCCGAGACCAGCGATGGCCGATTTGGTCGGTGCTCCGGCCTCTACCGGTGCAACGCGAACTCGTCCGCCTTGAGCTCGGCGGGGTGGTGCTTCGTCCCCACGGGGACTCCGTTCTTCTGGGCCATCAAGATCCAGGTCTCTCTGGTGTCCAAGTCCGGCGAGAACCACCCCGTGTATTCCCGCTCTCGTGCACTCTCCGAGTACCCTCCTCATTTCCCTGGATGACTGATCAGCCTGTCGTCCTCGGTCACTGCCAGCAGGCGTCCCGCGTACGCAGCGAGGGCCCGTGCGGGCGGGAAGGAAACCGGAGGCGTGGCGGGGGCGAACGGCGCGTCGCTGAGGTCGGGAGGACGGGTGAGGAGACCGTCGGGGGTCACCGCGTGGAGCCGGGCCCCGAGAACGGTCAGCGCCGACGCCTTGCCCGCCGGGCCCAGCCGTCGCCATGGCGCGTCGAAGTCGCCGGCCGGGCGCCCGTGAAGGGTGTCGTCGTGTGGGGTGACCGCGAACAGGCTGGTGTCGCACATCGCCAGGGCCGTCGTCCCCGCCGGCACCCGACCCGCTGGGAGCCACGGGGCGGGGCCCGGCACCGGTGCCCGGTGCACCAACCGGTCGTCCGCGGTGACCGCCAGCAGGGCCAGCGGCATCGGGTGGGATGCCTCGCGCGGGGCGGTCAGACAGCGCAGTTCGGGTGACGAGCCGTCAGCCGGTGGGCACGGCGTCCACGGGAGGTTCTGCTCGGACGGCTCGCGGTGGAGCAGCGTCCGGCCGTCCTCGGCCACGGCGAAGAGCAACCCCTCGCACGCGGTGAGCGCCCGCAGCCGGGGCGCCGGGCCGATGGAGTGCCAGCACGGGGCCGGGGCGGCGTCCGAGAGCCGGTCGAGGACGTTGCGCGTGACGCGGTCGACCACCGGATCGTGCAGCGCGTGACCCCAGTTGATGGTGGCGGCGTTGAAGACGGTGCCCGCTCCGGCGCGGAAGACGCCCATGGTCGCCCAGCCGCCCTGCCCGTACGTCCGCCAGTGCCGCAGGTCGGCGGTGGCGAGCACGGCGAACGACCGGGGCGTCCCGTCACGGCCGGTGGCCCGCGGCACCCCGGCCGACCAGTCCAGCTCCGCCGCGTCCGTCTCGTACCCGAGCGCCCCGCGCGCGAAGGCGTCCCCGTCGCGCAGCCCGGTGCCCTCGAAGACCCAGTGGTCGGCGAAGCGGACCGTGTACGCCTCGCTGCCGATGACCGCCATGCCGTCGCCCCACGCCCCGGCTCCCCGCCGGAAGCTGACACCGGTCATCGTGTTCTCCGGCCGGTCGACGGGGAAGCTGGACCACTCGACGGTCGCCCGCGCCGGGTCCACGGCGGCGACGGGATCGGCGGCGGCGTCGCGGTGGCAGACCATCGTGCGGCCCCCGTCCTCCAGCCGGATCTGCCACCAGGCGGTGTTGCCGGCGAAGACGGCGAGGTTCCCCCCGCGCCGCACGAACCCCTCGACGGAGTCCCGCATCTCCGCCGTCCAGTACTCGTCGTGCCCGTTCACGACCAGGAGCCGGTAGGGCGCGAGGAGTCCGGCCCCCTCGTGCAGGTCGAAGCCGGAGCAGTACTCGACGGGGCGCCCGGTCCGGTGCAGCCAGCGCAGCAGCGGCTCCTCCCACCGCTCCGGCGGCGGCCCGCCACCCGGCGCGGCGAGGGACACCCGTGCCGCCCGCGTGGGCTGCTCCGCGTAGTAGATGCTCCGGCCGGGCTCGCCCGCCCGGTGGTACGCCCGCCACGTCGGGAAGGGGACGGAGACGAGCACGGAGGAGGCGGCGCCCGGCCGCGCGGCCCGTACGACGAACCACACCTCGTGCTCGGCGTCCCGCTCCGGGGCGGGCGTCTCGGGACGGGCGTCGTGGAAGGACGCGCGGTACAGCGAACTCGCCCACGTCTCCGGTACGTCGAGGGTCCAGCCCGACCCCGTGACTCCGGCCTCCGCCACGACCCGCTCCCCCACCACGTCCGTGACGACCACCCGGCCCCGGAACCGGGCCCCGTCTCCCGCCGCCACGTGGAACCGCATCCGTCCGCCCTGCGCACAGGACGTCGTGTCGGCGTGGGCGAGCGGCCGGGGCACCCGCCCGCCGCTCACCTGCGGGCCTCCGGTCCCGCGAGGAGGCCGGCCAGCCGGGAGAGCCGCGGCGGCGTGCCGGCGGCGGACGTGACCACGACCTCCTCGATGCCCCGCAGGTGGGCGTGGATCGCCTCCGGCGGCAGATAGGCCGTGTCGGCCGTGAGGGTGACGGTCAGCGCGGCCGCGTCGCCGGTCAGGTGGAGGCAGTAGCGACAGGCCACCCGTTCCTGCGTCGCCGGGAAGTCGAGGACGGTGCGGCGGCGCAGCTCCGCCAGCTCCGCTGCCGCGGGTGCCGGGCCGGTGGCCGCGGCCCGGTCCACCAGGCGCATGTCGTTGAAGCAGCAGTACGGATGGACCTCGGCGCCCCGGTCGCGTGCCGCCCGCTCCAGCAGCGCGTCCCAGCCGACCGGATCGTAGGCGGCGGCGTGGTACCCGGCCAGCGCGGCGGGCCACGCCTCGGCCAGTAGATCCGTGAAGACCGCCTCGCCGGTCGCGTCCTCCGGCAGCGCCAGGACGAACAGCGCGTCCTGCGACAGCGTGCTGACCAGGGTCCGCCGCCGCTCCGCCGCCCGATTGCCCGCGATCGGCATCACCGCGGCGGCCCGGTGCCCCTGGCCGGCCGCGACCAGCGCCGCGGCCGCGGTCAGCAGCACCGTGGAACCGCTCACCCCGTGGGCGACCGCCAGCGCGTCCACGGCGCGCGGCAGGGCCGCCGAGACCAGCCGGCCCGTCCAGAAGCGCGGCCGGAGGGGCTCCGCCACCCGGTCCGCGAACATCGTCGGCGGCACCTGCGCCAGCCCGCGCTCCCAGTGCGCGAGCGCCGCGTCGCTCGCCCGGCGCCCGGCCGGACCGTGCTGGTGCCGGGCGAGGTCCAGCGGGGTCTCCGGACAGACCGGTCCGGCCGTCCCGCGCCGGACCAGCAGCCGGAGGTCCCGTACCAGGATCTCGGCGGCGTGCCCGTCGGCGGCCAGATGGCACAGGGCGAGCACCACGTGGGTGATCCGCCCGTCGCTGCGCACCGCGCCCAGCCGCACCGGCCACTCCTGCGCGTAGTCGAACCGGTGACCGGACAGCTCTGCCAGCAGCGCCGCGGCCGTTTCCCCGGTCCGGTCCGGGTCGGGCTCGTCGCGCACGACGAGCTCGGCCCGCCCCTCCGCGTGGAGCCGCTGCGCCGGTTCGCCGTCCTCGGCGACCACCCGTGTGCGCAGCGCCTCGTGCCGCGCCAGCAGGGTGGAGAGCGCCGTGCTGAGGCGGGCGGTGTCCACCGGGGCGCCCCGGTCGGCGAGGGGCAGCACCCGGCCGAGGTTGAAGTAGTGGTCGTTGGGGGCGGTCCGGCCGATCGCGTTCCAGATGGCGAGCTGCCCCCATGTGAGGGGGGCGTCGCCCGCCCGACCGCCGGCGAAGGTGACGTCCAGGACCTCGTCCGGGAGGCGGCCGTCCCCCGGCGCGGCCTGCCGTTCCGGAGCGGCGCCGGTGGCGGAGGGGCTCACGGGGTGGCCTCCGCGCCGAGCCGGATCAGCCGCTCCGTGAGCCCGCGCAGGCCGTCGGTGTGCAGGGTGCGGTCGCCGAGGTCGACGAAGACGCCGTACGTCTCCTCCACGGCGTCGACCAGACGCAGCAGGGAGAGCGAGCTGACGCCGAGGGCGGCGAGCGGCTCGGTGGAGTCGAGCAGCTCCCGTACGCCGATCAACCCGTCGGTGGACCGCGACACGAGCGCGGCCACCTGCGGACGGAGTGCCTCCGTGCTGTCGTGGGGAACGGGGGGAAGCGGCGCGTCCGGCCCCCTCTGGTCCGATGGCGGCGCCTCCGGCGCCGGCAGGGATCGAGGGTGCTCCGGCGTGTTCATCGGGCCTCCGTCCGGTCGCCGGAGCGCTCGGCGGCCAGTCGGCGGCGCAGGCTGAGCGGGCGGATGTCGGACCAGACGCGGTCGACATGCGCGACGCACTGCTCCTCGGTGCCGGCGAAGCCCTCGGGCCGCCAGCCCTCGGGCAGCGGGGCGCCCTCCGGCCAGACGGCGTGCTGCTCCTCGTCGTTGACGACGACGGCGTAACGGGTCTCGTTGCTCATGGCTGCTCCTCGCGCAGGGCACGGACGACGGCGGCGACGTCGCGTGCGGTGGGTGTGTCGAAGAAGACGTCCAGCGGGACGACGGCGCCGAGGCGCTCGTGGATGCGGGCGGCGATGGCGGTGACGATCAGTGAGTGGCCGCCCAGGTCGAAGAGGTCCTCGTCCGGTGCGAGGTCGTCGAGTTCCAGCACCTCGCGCCAGATGGCCAGCACGGCGGCGCCGACCGGATCGAGTGCTTCGTCCGACGAGGGTGCGGTGGTCGGCTCGGGGCGGACGGCCTCCGGCTCCGGCAGCGCGGCGCGGTCCAGCTTGCCGTTGGGCGTCAGAGGGAAGGCGTCCAGGACGACGTACGTCCCCGGGAGCACGGCCGCGGGGAGGGAGCCGGCGAGGAAGGCGCGCAGCGCGTCGGGGTGCGGGGCCGTGCCGGACGGGACGACGTAGGCGGTGAGGCGACGGTCGGTCTCCGGGCCGTGCAGGGCCGCCGCCGCCTGGGCGACCGCGGGGTGCCGGGCGAGCCGGGCCTCGATCTCGCCCAGCTCGATCCGGTGGCCCCGCACCTTCACCTGGCTGTCCGAGCGGCCGAGGAACTCCAGGACTCCGTCGGTGCCGCGCCGGACCAGGTCGCCGGTGCGGTACATGCGGCTGCCGGGAGGTCCGTACGGGTCGGGCAGGAAGCGGGTGGCGGTGAGCCCCGGCCGCCCCCGGTAGCCGTGCGCGACCCCGGCGCCGCCCAGGTACAGCTCGCCGGCGACCCCGTACGGCACCGGCCTCGCGTCGGGATCGAGCACGTAGACACGGGTGTTGGCGAGCGGGGAACCGAGGGAGACGGAGCCCTCGGCGGTGAGGGCGGGCTCGGCGAGCGTGGACCAGATGGTGGTTTCGGTGGGGCCGTAGACGTTGACCACCCGCGTGGCCGCGGCTGTCAGCCGGGCGGCGAGCGGCGCGGGCAGGGCCTCGCCTCCGGTGAGCGCGGTGGGGACGGGGACGGCGCCGTCGAGGCCGGCGTCGAGGAGCAGCCGCCAGCCGCTGGGCGTCGCCTGCACGTGGGTGATGCCCTCGCGGCGGATCAGGCCGAGCAACGCGGGTCCGTCGCGGTGGGCGGCCTCGGGGGCGAGCACGACGCGTCCGCCGGTCGTCAGGGGCAGCAGCAGCTCGACGGCGGAGATGTCGAACGACAGCGAGGTCAGCCCCAGCCAGCGGTCCTCCGGGCGCGAGCCGAGGTGCTCGGCGAGGCTGCCGAGGACGTTCGCGAGGGCGGAGTGCGGCACCTCGACGCCCTTGGGGAGGCCGGTGGAGCCCGAGGTGTAGAGCACGTACGAGGGGAGGGCCGGATCGGGGAGCGGGAGGGACGGCGCGGCGGCGCCGATCGCCGGGGCGAGGTCCGCCGGGGTGAGGTCGCCGGCACCCTCCGGGGAGCGGGTGACGCGCAGGACGAGGGCGGCGTCTTCCCGGACGAAGGCCAGCCGTTCCGCTGGATAGGCGGGGTCCAGCGGCAGGTGGGCGGCCCCGACGGCCAGTGTGCCGAGGACGGAGACGAGCTGGTCGAGGCCCCGCGGCAGCCCGATGCCGACGAGGGTGCCCGGTCCGGCGCCGTGCCGGGCGAGCGCCGCCGCGGCGTGTGCGACCCGGTGGGTCAGCTCGGCGTACGTGACGTGCTCGCCGTCCGCGACGACGGCGACCGCGTCGGGGCGTTCCTCCGCTCGGGCGGCGAGCAGCGCGGGGACCGTGCGGGCGGCGAGTTCCGGGCGCGGAGCGGGCGCGGCGAGCTGGTCGCGCAGCTCGTCCTCGTCGAGCAGCGGCAGTTCCCCGAGGAGGGTCGTGGGGTCGGCGAGGGCCGCGTCGAGCAGTCGCGTCCAATGGCCGACGATCCGGCGGACGATGTCGGCGGTGAGACACCCGTCGCCGTCGGCGGGGACGTCCGCGGCCGGGCCGTCGTCCTCACCGGGCGTGTGCGCGAAGGGCGGCGCGGTCCGGAACTGCGCGCTGCCCTGGATCTCGTGCCCGCTGTCCACGAGCTGGAGGTGGAGGAGGTTGCGGACGGTGCCGGGGAAGCCGATCCAGCGCACCCCGGCGGTCACCGCCCCGAAGTCCGGGGCGGGCGCGTCCGGGCGGCGCCGGTAGCTGACCGACAGGGGGGTGATCGCCGTCCGGGGAGCGAGGCCGCGGACGGCTTGCCCGAGCGGGACGGCCCGGTGCGGGTACAGCGCCCGCAGCTCGCCCCGTACCGCGCGCACCCAGTCCTCGAACGGCAGGCGGACCGCGCTCCTGTCGTCGACGGGATCGACGCCCAGGGGCAGTTCGTTGACGGCGAGTCCGACGCCCACCGGCGCGCCGGGCGTCCGCAGGGACAACTCGATCGCCGTGGAGGGGGCGGGATCCCCGTACCGGACGAGGAGCGCGTGCCAGGTGGAGAGGAGAAGTTCGAAGCGGGTGACGCCGAGCTTCCGGGCGGCTTCCGCGAGCGCGGCGCAGCGCCTGGCGTCGAGCAGGAACGGCACCTCGGCACCGGGCGCGGCCACCAGGCCGCCGTCCGCAGGCGGCACGAGGCCGGGCAGGACGGGTGGGCCCGGGGCGTATCCCTTCTCCTCCCAGTACGCGCGGGCGGCGGCGAGGGCCTCCGGCGCGGGCGGGCCCGCCGGGGCTTCGGTGGCGGGCGGGAGGGGCTCGCCCCGGTAGGCGGCGGCGAGGTCGGCGACGAGCCGGTCCTTGGACTCGCCGTCCAGGACGAGGTGGTGGGCGGTGATCAGGAGGACGTGGTGCTCGGGGCCCGTACGGAGCAGGGTGAAGCGGCAGAGGGGACCGGCATCGGGGTCGAACGGTGCCGCGCGCTCCCGGGCCAGGGCGGCTTCCAGCTCCTCGGGCGCGCAGTCGGCGCGTCGGGGGGCCGGGACGTCGCAGGGGTGGACGCGGCCGTCCGGTCCCGGCCGGCTCGCGAGTGCTGGGTGGTGCGCCGTCACCGCGCGACAGGCGAGGTCGAGGGCCTTGCTGTCGAGCGGGCCGGCGAGGTCGAGGGTGATGGCCAGGTGATAGGCGCCGCCGGTGTCGCGCGTGCGCTCGGTGAGCCAGATGCCGTGCTGGGCCGGGCTGAGCTGGGTCATGGGGTGGCCTCGCGGGGGTCGTGGGTGAGGATCCGGCGCAGCTCCCGCTTGAGGACCTTGCCGCCCTCGTTGCGGGGGAGCGAGTCGAGGAAAAGAACGGTGGCGGGCAGTTCGTGGGCGGACAGCAGTTCGAGGAGGAAGGTCCGTAGGGCGGTCGCGGTCAGACCGTCGCGGTCGCCGCCGCTGCCCACCGGGTCCGTGCCGCGCGGGACGACGGCGGCGGCCACGACGCTCCCCAGGACGGGGTGCGGGACACCGACCGCGGCGGCGTCGACGACGTCGGGGTGGGCGTGCAGCGCGTTTTCGACCTGGAGCGTGGAGACCTTGTGGGCGCCGGACTTGACGACGTCCCGCTCGCGGTCGAGGAGGTGCAGGAAGCCGTCCTCGTCGACCCGGCCGAGGTCGCCCATCCGGGTCCAACCGCCGCGGAACACCCCGTCGTCGCCGTCCCCCAGATAGGCGCGCGGGGCCGTGGCGGAGCGGAGCCACAGTTCGCCGGGCTCGCCGGGCGGCAGCGGGCGGCCCGCGTCGTCGGTGACGCGCAGCTCGGCCAGCGACGCGGGCCGGCCGGGCGACCACGGCCGGGCCGCGTCGAAGAGCAGCGTGACCTGGGCGGGGGCGGCCTCCGTCGACGTGTAGTAGTTGACGATCTGGGCCGGCGCGAAGGCCCGGCTGAGGCCGAGCGCCACCTGCTGCGGCAGGGCCGCCGCGGTCGAGCCGACGAGGCGGACGGTGTCGAGGGCGCCGGCCTCGGCGGCGGCCTCCAGGGCCGGTGAGCCGAGGAGTTCGATCGCCATGGCGGGCACCACGAAGACGCTGCCGACGCCGTGCTCGGCGATCGCCCGGAGGAACCGTGCCGCGGTGAACTGAGGCGCGGTGACACAGGTCGCGTGAGCGTTGAGCGCGTTGACGAGCATGGTCTGGCCCGCGTTGCTGCCCACGGGGAACGCGTGCAGGAAGGTACGGGAGTGGCGGAGCGGCCGGCGCCGCTCGTCGCGCGTGCAGCCGTGCGCCAGGTTCGCGTGCGAGGCCACCACCCCCTTGGGCACCCCGGTGGTGCCGGAGGTGTACAGGATCTGGGCCGGGGCCGACGGATCGGGCTCGGGGAGGCCCGGGTCGGCGGGGTGCCCGTTCGCGTCCTCCTCGGTGAACCCCCGCACGCCCGGCGGCGTGCCGGCCGGCAGTCCGGGGCCCGCGTGCACGAGGAGGCGGGCCCCGCAGTCCGTCAGGGCGTGTCCCAGGCCGGCGGGCGCCATCCGGTCGGAGAGCGGGACGGCGACGCCGCCGACCCGCAGGATAGCGAGGAACGCCACCGCGTACTCCGCCCACCGGTCCGTGCCGAAGCAGAGTCCGACCCGGTCCCCGGCGGCGAGCCCGGCCGCGCGCAGGGCGGCGGCCAGTGCGCCGCTGCGGTCCCGCCAGTCGGCGAAGGACAGCCGCGCCGGGCCGTTGACGATCGCCGTACGGCCTCCGTGGACGGCGGCCCGGTGGGCGAGCAGCGCCGGCAGGGTGGCGGGCGGGGCCGGGGGAGGGCCCGCGGGGGCGCCGGTCCCGGGGCGGCGGATCACGGGGCACCCGCCTTCGTTCGGCTGTTCGTGGCGTCCGGCTCCTCGCCGCGGGCCGCGGCTCTCGTCTTCTCCCCGAGGCCCGTGGAGTCCGTCTCCTCCTCGTGGTCCGAGCCTCCCGCCTTCGCCCGGCGGTCGGCTGCGGCCCGAGCCCGTTCCCGTAGGCCGACCAGGTCGTCCGGCTCCGCGTCGGGGACGTCGCGGTCGAAGCGGGCCAGGGTCGGCAGCCGGAGCCCGAGGACGACCAGTCCTGCCATCGCGAGCCCGAACAGCACGTACATCAGGGCGATGCCGCGGCCGGGACCGGTGCCGATGAGCGGCCCGAAGACCGGGGCGAGGGCGCCGCCGGGCTCCATCAGCGGACCGAAGAACGCAGAGCCGAGCGGAGCGACGACGCCGTGGCCCAACGGAATCGTGGACCAGGCGACCAGCGTGTTGAGGGCGAACACCCGTCCGTGGAACCGCTGCGCCACCTTGGTCTGGACGATCGTCGCGTAGATCCCGTTGACGAGGGCGAGGGCGAAGGACATGCCGAAGGCCCCGAGGGCGACCACCCACAGGTTCGCGCGCAGTCCCGTGACGGCGCCGGCCAGGGCGAGGAGCCCGGCGAGGGCGAGCATGCCGCGCAGTCGATGCCGGCGCGGCCCGCCCCAGAAGCCCATGGCCACGCCGCCCAGGAGCGCACCGGCGCCGCCCGCGACCGCGACCCGGGCCGCTCCGCCGAGGTCGTCGAAGGAGAGGACCAGCGGGGTGGTGAGGAGGAAAAGCGGAGAGAGGAAGACGTTGAGCCCGGCGAACCACAGCAGCATGGAGCGGAATCCGAGGTGCCGCCACGTGTGGGCGAGGCCGTTGCGGATCTCCGCGACGAGGGACTCGCGCCGGGTCCAGGGCAGCGTGCGCGGGAACCGCACCACGAGCAGGATCCCGATGGCCACGGCGTAACTGATGACGTCGATGACGAGGATGCCGCGCAGCCCGATCGCCGCCAGCAGTGCGACGGCGGCCAGCGGCACGACGAACTGAGCCGTGCCGAAGGCGAGCTGGACGATGCCGTTGGCGTGGCCCAAGTACCGCTTGGGCACGAGCTGCGGCACGGCCGAGGCGTAGGCGAGCCGTTGGAAGGTCAGGGCGACGGAGAGCACTCCGAGCAGGACGTACACCTCCCACGATCGCAGCTGACCGGTGAGCAGCAGGACGAGCAGCCCGGCCTGGGTGGCCCCGGCGGCGACATCGCCCACGAGCATCACCCTGCGTCGGTCCATCCGGTCGACGAGCGCCCCGGCGAGCGGGCCGACGAGGATGCCGGGGAGCATGGCGATGACCGCGTACAGCGCGTACCGGGCCATCGACCCGGTCTCCAGCAGGATCCAGATCGGCAGCGCGAACTCGGTGAGCGCGGAGCCGGTGATGGAGGCGAGCTGACCGCCCGCCACCAGCAGGAACCGTCCCATGCTGGGCTGCGGGCAGCCGTCCGGCTCCGTACCGGGTGCCGGGGCGTCGCCGGCTGCGGTGGCGGGGCCGGGCGCGGACCCCGTGCCGTCGGCGGCATCGGTCCCGGAGGCCGGTGCGAGGGTCGCGGGTGCGGTGGTCACCGATGCGGCGTCCTCGACGGCGGGGCCGGTCTCGCCGTGGAACCACCAGGAGTTCTCCGGATCCGCCGCGGGCAACTCGTCGGTCGTGCCGTCCAGGACGGCACGGTGCACGCGCGTGACGGCCTCCGCGACCTCGACGGCCCGGTAGGTGATGAAGAAGTGTCCGCCCTCGTCCAGCACGGCCACGGCCGAGCGCTCGGCGAGGAGCAGCCACTCCCGGTAGCGCTCCTGGTAGAAGTCGGCGGCCGGGTCCCGGTCGCCGACCAGGGAGACGAGCGGCGCCCGCAGCCGGGGCGCGCCGTCGGCGACATCCGCGATGGCCCGGGTGAACCAGTCCTCGGCGGCCATCGTGTCCCGGCGCATGTTGCCGATGACGAACCGGACCTGCTCCTCGTCGAGCTCGGAGGTGTCGACGCCCATGCCGGTCAGCCAGTTCGCGTACGTCCGGTCGCCGACCAGCGGCTCCAGCGAGGCGATCTTCCCGAGGGCGGTGAGGAAGCGGCTGCGCGGCTTCGCGAAGGGGTACTGGGCGCCGGCGTACACGCCCTCCAGCTCGCGACCGGACGCCTCCAGGGAGCGGGCGACGGCGACGGCGAGCGCGGTGCCCACGGCGCAGTGGCCGTAGACGGCGAGCGGGCCCTCGACGCGTTCCCTGACCTCCGCCGCGATGCCCTCGGCGAGGTCGTCGAAGGAGAGCCGTTGCTCGGTCACCCCGAGGTCGTGCCCGGGGATGGCGACGGCCCACAGCTCGGTGTCGGCCGGCAGGGCGTCGGCGACGGGCTGGTAGACGACGGCGCTGCCGCCCCCGTACGGGACGCAGACGAGGGTGAGCCGCCGCCGCTCGGCGGGGACCGCGCGGGTGAGCCGGTGCAGCAGGGACCGCGGGCCGCTCTCCCGCTCGTCCCGAGCGGCGACGGCGGCGAGCTCGCGGACCGTGCGGTGGGTGAACAGGTCCATCACGCTGATCGGGCGGGCCCCGGCCTCCGTCAGCAGCTTGCGGGCCTTGGCCACGACCTGGGTGGCGAGGAGCGAATGACCGCCGAGGTCGAAGAAGTTCTCGTCGGTGCCCACCCGGGGCAGCCCCAGGACCTCCGCCCAGATCTCGGCGAGGACGACCTCGGCCGGTGTCTCCGGCTCGGCCGCTCCGGCCGCGCGGTGGACCGTCGGGACGGGCAGGGCCCGCCGGTCCAGCTTGCCGTTCGGGGTGAGCGGCAGCGCGGGCACGACGGTGAAGGCGGTCGGCACCTGGTGGTCGGGGAGGCTCCGCCGGAGCGTGGCGCGCAGCGCGGACGGGTCGGGCTCGTCGGCGCCCGCGGCGGCGACGAGGTAGCCGACGAGGCGCTTGTCGCCGGGGCGGTCCTCGCGCAGCACGACGGCGGCGTCCGCGATGCCGGGCTGTGCGCGGAGCGCGGCCTCGGTCTCGCCGGGCTCGATCCGCAGACCGCGGAGCTTGATCTGCTGGTCGATCCGGCCGAGGTGTTCGAGCGTGCCGTCCGGGCGCCGGCGCGCGAGGTCGCCGGTGCGGTAGAGCCGGGAGCCGGGCGGGCCGTACGGGTCGGGCACGAAACGGGCGGCGGTGAGGCCGGGACGCCGGTGGTAGCCGAGGGCGACGGCGGTCCCGCCGATGTGGAGCTCCCCGGGGGCGCCGGGCGGCACCGGGCGCAGCCGCTCGTCGAGTACGTAGAGGCGCGTGTTGTCGATGGGAAGGCCGATCGGAACGGTCTCCATCGGGCCCGCGCACTCCCAGGCGGAGACGTCGACGGCGGCCTCGGTGGGGCCGTACAGGTTCGCCAGCGCCAGACCGGGCAGCCGCGAGGTCAGCTCGCGGGCGGCGTCCGGGGGCAGCGCCTCGCCGCTGCACACCACGCGGCGCAGCCCGGTGCAGCGTTCCACGCCTTCCTCGGTGAGGAACGCGGTGAGCATGGCCGGCACGAAGTGGGCGACGGTGACGCCGGCGGAGACGATGAGGTCGCGCAGGTACCCGCTGTCCTTTTGCCCGCCGGGCTTGGCGAGCACGATCCGCGCGCCCGTGGCGAGCGGCCAGAAGAACTCCCAGACCGACACGTCGAAGCCGGTCGGTGTCTTTTGCAGGACGGCGTCGTCGGGCCCGATCCGGTACGCCTCCTGCATCCACTGGATGCGGTTGGCGATGGCCCGGTGGGTGTTGGGCACGCCCTTCGGACGGCCGGTCGAGCCGGACGTGTAGATGAGGTACGCGGTGTCGTCCGGCCGCGGACCGGCGGGCACGGCGCGGGCGCGCGGCCACTCGGCGGGGTCGTCGAGGAGCAGGACGCGGGCGGTGCAGCCGTCGGGGGTGGCGAGCCCGCGCTGGGTGAGCAGGACCGGGGCGTCGCTGTCGGCGAGCAGGAAGGCCAGGCGCTCGGCCGGGTAGTCCGGTTCGAGGGGGGTGTACGCGGCTCCGGTGCGCATCACCCCGAGGAGCCCGGCGACGAGCTCCGGCGAGCGCTCGGCGCTCACGGCGACCAGGTCGCCGGGGCCGACGCCCTCCGTGGCGAGGCGGGCGGCGATCCGGCCGGCCAGGGCGTCCAGGGCGCGGTACGTCAGGGCGGGCCGGTCCTCGACGGCGACCGCCACGGCGTCCGGGGTGCGGGCGGCCTGCTCGGCGAAGAGGGCGGTCAGGGTGGTGGCCGGCCGGTCGACGGCGGTGTCGTTGAACCGCTCGGTCTCGAAGGCCCGCTCCTCGTCGGTGACGGCGTCGAGGCCGGAGAGGGGGACGTCGGGCGCGACGGCCACGGCGGCGAGCAGTCGCCCGAGGTGGGAGGCGAGGACGGCGACGTCCTCCTCGGCGAACAGGTCGGTGTTGTAGTTGAAGGAGCCGTACAGGCCCTCCGGCCACTCCTGGAGGAAGAGCTCGAGGTCGAACCGGGTGCCGCTCGCCCGGACGCCGAACGGCTCGACTTCCAGGGGTAGTTCGAGGCCGGTGTCGTCACGCTGGACGGCGTAGTTCTGCACGGCGAGGACGGCCTGGAAGACCGGGGGCCGCGAGACGTCCCGGGGCACGTTCAGCTCGCTGACCAGCTGGGCGAACGGCAACTCCTGGTGGGCGTACGCGTCGAGGCAGGTCTCGCGGGTGCGGCGGACCAGCTCGGCGAAGGACGGGTCGCCCTCCAGCCGCGCGGGCAGTGCGAGCACGTTCACGAACATGCCGACCAGCGGTTCCAGTTCGGGCTCAGGGCGGCCGGCTACGGGCGATCCGACCGCGAAATCGCTCCGCCCGCCGTAGCGGGACAGCAGGACCTGGAAAGCGGCCAGGAGCACCATGTGGGGGGTGGCGTCGTGACGGTTGCCGAGGGCGGTCAGCCGGTCGAGCAGCTGCCGGTCCACGGAGAAGGCGTAACCGGCGCCCTCGAAGGTCTGCCGGGGCGGCCGGGGCCGTGAGAAGGCCAGCTCCAGCGGCTCGACGCCGCCGAGCTCGCGTCCCCAGTGCGCGAGCTCGGCGGCGAGTCGCTCCCCGCTCAGGCGCTCGCGTTGCCAGAGGGCGAAGTCGCCGTACTGAACGGTGAGTTCCGGGAGCGGGTCCGGTGCGTCGACCACCCGGGCCGCATAGCTCCGCAGCAGCTCTCCGAGGAGCACCTCGCTCGACCAGCCGTCGCTCACGCTGTGGTGGACGAGCAGCAGGAGGACGTGGTCGTCGTCGGCGAGCCGCACCAGCAGCGACCGGAACAGCGGCCCTTTCTCCAGGTCGAAGGGGACCGCGGCGGCCTCGTCCACGATCCGCTCGGCGGCGGTCTCGTCGGCCGCCTCCAGCAGGGTGAACGCGGCGGGCCCCGGCGGGTCGACGACGAGCAACGGACGCCCGTCCTCGGTCGCGGGGTAACGGGACCGCAGCGTCTCGTGGCGGGCGACGCTCGCGTCGAGCGCGGACCGGAGGACATCGGTGTCCAGGTGCCCGCGCAGCCGCCGCACCACGGGAATGTTGTACGCGGAGGTCCCGGGCGCGAACTGCTCCATGAACCAGAGGCGTTCCTGCGCGAAGGAGAGCGGGACGGGTGTTCCCGGAGCCCGCCGGGGAATGACGGCCGCGGGCTTGGCCCGTGCCGCCAGCCGCCGCCGGAGCAGCTCGCGCTTGGCGTCGGAGAGGGCGGGCGTGGGGGTGGGCCGCGGTGCCGGGGGAGCGGTGTCGGTGGCGCGGGCGTGCACGGGTTCCGAAGACGGGTCGGCCGGAGTCGTGGTGTCGGCGGTGCTCATGACGTCGGTCGGCTTCCTTCCAGGGCGTCCTGGGCTGCCAGGAGTTCGACGGCGGCGGCCTCGGACAGGGTGTCGATCTCGGCGGCCAGGGCGGCTTCGACGGCCTCGGCGAAGGCGGCCACCGTGCGGTGGGTGAAGAGCGCGCGGAGCGGTACGGACAGGTCGACGGCGGCGCGGATGCGGGCGACGACCCGGGTGGCGAGGAGGGAATGTCCGCCCAGGGCGAAGAAGTCGTCGTGCGCGCCGACCCCGTCGACGCCCAGGACCTCACCCCAGACGTCGGCGACGAGCTCCTCGGCCTCCGTTCGCGGCGGTACGTGTACGGCCCGGGGCGCGACTCCCGTGTCGGGCGCCGGCAGCGCGGCCCGGTCGAGCTTCCCGTTAGGGGTGAGCGGCAGTGCGTCCAGGAGGACGAAGGCGTGGGGGACGGCGTGCGGCGGCAGCACCGCGGCGAGTCCGCTGCGCAGGAAGTCCGAGCCGGGTGCGGGAGCGTCCGGGACGGGGACCACGTGGGCGACGAGGACGTCCCCGTGCGCGGTGACGACCGCCCGCGTGACGCCCGGGAGCGCGAGGAGCGCGGCCTCCACCTCCCCGGGCTCCACCCGGTAGCCGCGGACCTTGACCTGTCCGTCGATGCGCCCCAGGAACTCCAGCGCCCCGTCGGCCCGGCGCCGCACCAGGTCGCCTGTCCGGTAGCGGCGGGCGCCCGGCGGCCCGGCGGGGTCGGGGACGAACGCGCGGGCGGTCGCGCCGGGCCGGCCCAGGTAGCCGTCGGTCACTCCGGCACCGCCGATGACGAGCTCTCCGGGGGTTCCGGGGGGCACCGGGCCGCCGTGCCGGTCCAGGACCGCGACGGTGGTCGCGCCGATCGGACGCCCGATCGGCGGACGCGTGGTGGCGTCCTCGTCGCCGAGGACCGCCGTGGTCGCGATGATCGTCGTCTCGGTGGGGCCGTATGAGTTGATCAGCCGCACCCGGTCGCCGAACCGTGCCCGCCAGGCCGCGACGGCGTGCGGCTGGACCTGGTCGGCGCCGAGGATCAGCAGGCGCAGCCGGTCCGGCCAGGGGGTCTCGTCCAGGTCGGCGACCAAGTGGTGCCAGTAGGGCGTGGGCAGGTCGAGCACGGTGATGCCGGCGGAGTACGGCGCGGCCAGCTGGTCGGGGAGGGGGGTGTCGGTCCGGGCGGTGACGAGGACGGCACCCGCGGCGAGCGCGGGGAACAGCTCCTCGGCGCTGGTGTCGAAGGAGAGCGTGGCGTACTGCAGAACGCGGTCGTCGCCGGTGAGGCCGTACCCCTCGCGCATCCAGGCGACCCGCGCGGCGAGCGCCCGGTGCGGCACGAGCACGCCCTTGGGCGTCCCCGTCGAGCCGGACGTGTAGATGAGGTACGCCGGGTCGTCGGGGCGGGCCGCTTCCTCGGCGGGCGGCGCCGGTGACGTGCCGGGTACGGGCTCCGCCGAGCCGGGGAGCAGGGACAGCAGCGGGATGCCTCCGGGGGCCCTGTCGGGGAAGCCGTCGGGCAGAGTCCCGTCCAGGGTGACGAGCAGCGTGGCGCCGCTGTCGGCGAGCATGAAGGCGAGCCGGGAGGCGGGGTATGCGGGGTCGAGCGGGAGGTAGCCCGCACCGAGCCGCCAGGCGGCGAGCATGGCGACGACGGCCCGCGGCCCGCGGGGGAGGCAGAGCGCTACCAGGTCGCCGCGCGCGACGCCGCACGCGGCCATCCGGGCCGCCAGCGTCCGGGAGGCGTCGGCGAGCGCGCCGCGGGTCAGGCTCTCGTCGGGTCCGACGACGGCGAGGGCGCCGGGCCGCTCGGCCGCGGCCAGGTCGACGGCCTGGAGGACGGTCGGGGCGGCCGACCCGGTGAGGCCGGGGCCGCGGGATCCGTCGGCGATCAGCCGGAGTTCGTCCGCGTCGAGGAGGGGGAGCCGGTGGACCGGTGTCTCCGGGGCGGCCAGCACGGCCCGGAGGAGCGTCTCGAAGCGGGACGCGAACGCGGCGGCGGTCCGCGTGTGCAGCAGGTCGGTGCGGTAGCCGAAGACGGCGTGCAGGTCGTCCCCGTCCGGCCTGATGTCCAGGCCGAGTTCGAACTTGGCTGCGGTGTGCCCGCCGTCGGTCTCGGTGCACGTCAGATCTGCGAAGC
Organism: Streptomyces sp. NPDC058872; assembly: GCF_042743065.1. Lineage (NCBI taxonomy): Bacteria > Bacillati > Actinomycetota > Actinomycetes > Kitasatosporales > Streptomycetaceae > Streptomyces > Streptomyces sp. NPDC058872. Next base: position 9,005 of record NZ_JBHYMK010000028.1, on the reverse strand, counting down.
TCTGCTCGCCGAGCGCGCCGCCCTCGTGGGTGTGGACGGCGAGCAGGGTCTGGAAGACGGGCGTGCGGCCCGCGTCCCGCTCGGTTCTCAGTTCCTCGGTGAGGCGCTCGAAGGGGATGCGTCGGTGGGTGAGCGCGCGCAGCCAGTCTGAGCGGATCTTGCGCAGCGCCTCGGCGAAAGTGGGGGCTCCGGTGAAGTCGGCCCGCAGGACGAGGGCGGAGGAGAAGTAGCCGATGGTCCGCTCGCTGTCGACGGTGTCGCGTCCGGCGGTGGGCACGCCGACGCAGAAGTCGTCCTGACCGGTGCTCCGGTGGAGCACGCTCGCGTAGGCGGTGGCGAGGACCATGAACGGCGTGACGCGGTGGGCGCGGGCGAAGGCGTCCAGGACGGGGCCGATCCCGCGCAGCACCCGGGTGTGGTAGGCGCCGGAACTGCTTGGCGCGGACGGCCGGGGAAGATCGAGCGGCAGCTCCAACGCGGGTGCCCCGGACAGGTACTCACGCCAGTAGGCCAGTGTGTCGGCGGCCTCGGGGCCGTCCAGCCAGGCGCGTTCGGCCGTGGCGTGTGCCCCGTAGGAGGGCACGGTGGGGAGGGCGGGATCGCGGCCTTGCCGGTATGCCGCGTACTGATCGGCGAGTTCGGTCCGGAGGAGCCCGAGCGACCAGCCGTCCGCGACGATGTGGTGCAGGACGAGGCAGAGCAGGTGCTCCTCGTCGCCGGTACGCAGCAGTGCTGCCCTGAGCAGCGGCCCGACGGCCAGGTCGAACCCCGTGTTGGTCAGGGAGGCCAGCGTCCCGGCGACTTCCCGCGCTCCCTCGCCGCGCAGATCGCGCTGGTCGAGGGGGACCGGCCCGGGATCGTCCACGACCGCCGACGGTCGCCCGTCCTCGGCGGGGAACCGCGTGCGCAGGGCTTCGTGGCGGGCGACGACGCCATCGAGCGCCCGCCCCAGGGCGACGGCGTCGAGCACGCCGCCGAGCCGCAGCACGTACGGAATGTTGTACGCGGGGTCTCCAGGCTCCAGTTGGTCCAAGAACCAGAGTCGTTCCTGCCCAACGGACAGCACCCCGGAATTGCCGTCCACGGTACCGGCCGGCGGCTCGACTCCCGAGGTCACCACTTGAACTCCTGTTCGACTTCAGTGCGAGGGTGCGGCGCCGCCTGGGGCGCCGCGCAGAAAGGAACCGGGCGTACCTGAAAGGAACGATTCCGGACATGAAAAGAAGGGCGTCCGGAGGAACGGGAGCCCTCGTGGGGCGGCCGCCGTGACGGCACCGATGCTAGGGAGCGGTCCGATGCGAGGTCAATGGTCTGGACCATCTGATTGTGTCGACCTGTGAGATGTGGGGATCGGTCACCGCAGTTGAGAGCACGGGGCGGGCCGCCGGGCCGGATGCCCCTCGGCAGTCGTGAGGGCCTTCCCCCCGGCCCGCGCCCGGAACCAGCTCGCTCCACCGGGCGGGAGGGGGCTGAGGATGGGCTCCGCGCGAGAAAAGGACGCCCCGTGGCTGGAACTGTGTGCCTGCGTGCGGATGGATGGGCGTGTCGATGGACGGACGAACGACGATGACCCCGCCTACTCGCTTTCAGCGCCCGGCATCCCTCGTCACCGCCCGGCTCTGAAGAGCGAGGCGACGGGACGGCAAGGTCTTCTGTGGGCCAGGAGATCGTGGGGTTCTCCTCCAGGGCGCAGCGGGTGTGTGGGCCGCCGAAACAGCCGCGGACAATGTGCGGCTGGCGCTGGGGTCCCCAGAAGAAACGACGTGCCTCCGCGGCGAGTTCGACCCGACTTTGGGCTCGGTGCCGTTTGGGCGGGCCGTGCTCGAGGCCGGCGTTGACCGACTCGTCGGGAACGATCCCGGCGGAGTGCAGGGGCGGGAAGTGCGGCTCGCCGTCGCCGGGATGGGCGGCGAGCCGGTCTCGGACCTTCCCGGAACGGTGGGTGGGGTGTCCGCCGACCACGAGACGGATCTTGTGGCCGAAGTGGCCGGCGCTTCGGTCCAGGAAGCGGCACATCACCTCGGCGGTGAAGCCCTCGGTGAGGTCCATGAGCCTTTTCGGGTCTGTCGATGCTGGCCGTCTGCTGGACGATGGGTCAGCCGCCGCACTTCACCACAACCTTCCACCCACCAGGAGCACCGACATGGGATTCGACGATCACCGCGTGGCCGTCACCGTTGCCGGACGCGACTTCGGACGCACTTTGGCCATCTCCAGCAAGCAGTCATGAAGCGCCTGACCCCAGCCCTTTCGACTATGGCCTCCCCCGCGTGGATCACCGCAGGCGCTCAACCTCTACGCTGGCCCGGTGGGGGATCTGATAGCGATGTGGCTGGCCGCCGTCGTCGGCGTCATCGGGAGCGTCGCAGGGGTGCTGCTGATATGGACCGAGATCGGCTTCAAGCGCCGCTGCGTGCGCATCGACGCGGAGGTCGTCGGAGTGAGAGAGCACGAGGATGGCGACGGCGACGTGCACTTCTACCCGATTGTCCGCTTCACGACTCCAGACGGCACGACGGCCGAGGGCGAGTCGTATGCCCGCATCAACACGTACAGGCCGCCGGACACCATCAGCGTGTTCTATGACCCCCGCGACCCATCGAACTTCAGCGAGGATCCCCGGACCGGGATTCATGTCGGCCTCATCCTGCTGGCCTTCTCTGGCCCTGCGGCCGTCATCGGCCTGTGGCCGTCATCGGCCTGTGGCCGTCATCGGCCTGTGGCCGTCATCGGCCTGCGGCCGATCACCCACTGACACCCAGGGCCAATCGCGTCGACACGCGTTTCCGCAACAACGGCTGGACGAAATGGCCGTCGTGAGACCGAGCTCTACGACGACAGGGTCGCATCCCTCCGTCACCATCGCCGGCGCTGCGGCGGCGACTCCGCGGATCTTCATGGTCCGAGCGTAGGGGCAGTCGTGCTCTATTCGGAGGCGGCGGCGATGTACTTCGGTCCGACGAACGGACCTCGCTCGAGGCGCCCCTTGATCCTGACCGTGACGGACGGGTACGTGCTCTCGCAGCTCACGCGGGTCTTGCACGGGATTCTCCGGTCGCAGGCGCCCGAGGACCAGTGAGGGTTCTCAGGCGTCGCGATGCACACCGCCCCGCCCGCGAAGAAGCGGAAGGCCCCCGGCGTGTCCGCCGACCCCTTGAACCCGAGGACCGTGTCCGGCATGGGAGGGCCCCGGGTCGGGCCGCGGTGCGGTGCGGACCGCGGGGGTGGTCAGGGAACGGGGACGGTGCCGGCGGGTGCCGTGACGAAGGCGTGGATCGTGGTGCCCTCGTCGTACCGGCAGAGCACCCGGCCTCCGGAGCCGTCCGGCCCGAGGGCCAGTACGGCCCCGTCGGCGGCGAGCAGTAGCCGGCCGTCGGCGAACGCGGCCCGGGTGACCGGTTCCCGTGACGGGGCGGCGCCGAGCAGTTCGGCGAGTCGCGACCGGAGCGAGGTACGTCGCCACGGGCCGCCTGCCCGCGAGGTCCACAGGTTGCCGAAGGTGGTGACGGCGTACGCGGTGCCCCGGGCGTCCACGCCGTGCGCGGTCACCGCCTCGTCGCGCCGGAGTTCCGCCGTGGACCAGGTGCCGCGTTCGCGGTGTACCGCGTGCAGGACCTCGTACTCGAAGGCGTGTCCGTACGAGAGGGCGGCCACCAGGACGCCGTCGTGGAACGTCCCGTGTTCCAGGGCCGCCGGGCCGGGACCCGTCCCCGGAAGCAGCCAGCGGGTCCACCGGGGCCGGGCCGGGCCGGCCGCCGGGAGCGGCAGCTCGGTGACGGTGCCGCGGGCGGTGTCGACGGCGAACAGGGCGGGCCGCTCGCCGCCGAGGACGTCGGCCGGGTCCTTGCTGACCCCGCCCACGACGTGGGCGACGCCGTCCGTGGAACTGACCACCTCGTGGAGGACGAAGCCCGGCGGTACCTCGACGGGCCGCCACTCCCCGGCGCCCCAGTCCAGCGCGTACAGCGCCTCGGCAGGAAAGGCGTCCCGGTCCTTCACGGTGGCCAGGGCCGTGCCGTCCGCGGTCACCCCGAGGCACAGCGTCGGAGCGGCTCCGCCCGGTGTGACCGGTACGGGCAGCAGTCCGGTCCCGTCGGCCGGCCCGGTCAGGAGCGGCACGTTGCTCTCCTGGATCCTGGTCAGCACGCTCAGGCCCCGCGCGTGCCGCACCGCCCGGTGGGAGCTGCCGACGCCGCCCGTCGCCCGGCCGGGCACGGGATGCAGCCGGTGCAGTTCACCGGCTCGTATCTCTGCGAAGGAGACACCCGTGGTGTCCGTCACGAGGACGGACACCACGGACTCCTGTGACCTCTGCGTCACAGCTAGAACAGACCTCCCAGGAAGCCGCCGACCTTGCGGCCGACGACGCTTCCGATCACGCCGACGACGCTGCCGACCGCTGCGCCGACGGGACCACCGAAGGCGCCGCCCAGGCGCCCGGCAACGTGCCGGCCTTCTGCCGGCGAGACCGCCGACGATACCTCCGGTCTCCCGGGCGGCCGTCTGGACCTTCTCGCCCTCGGGCGCGGTGGCGACGTTGTACACGCCGACGCCGACGCCGACGCCGACCTCCAGACCGAGCAGGCCACGACCGCCCCACTTGCTGACCGCATTGAGCGTGTCGACACCCTTGTTGGTGTTCGCGGCGCCCTTGATGACGCCCTCGTCCGACTTGCCCTCGACATCCTTGAGGTACTCGTACGTCGGGAAGTCGCGGATACCGCGCGTCCTCGGCATCAGCCAGTCGTCCATCGGCGACCGGTAGGGGGAACGCAGCGCGTTGCGCTCGTCCACCGCCCACCGCGCCGAGGCCTTCCAGCCGTAGACCTTCGCCATGCGTTCGGCGTTCTGGTTGGCGATGACGTCGCCCTGCTGATAGGCGGCCCGACGCGCGGCGGCGGCCTCGGTGTAGTAGGAGCCGTACGACGACGTGCCCTGGTAGGCACCCCAGGCGAAGCCGTTGCCCCGGGTGGCACTGGTTCCCGCGGTGCCGGAGGTGCTGCTGCCGCTTCCGCCGGAGCCGCCCCCTCGAACACGTCGCCCAGGAACTCAACGGCCGCCCACGCAAGACGCTCGGCCGGGATGCCCCGGCCGAGCGTTTTGCGTGGTCCACTTGCCGCACCCCACCTGGTCCGGAGCGTCCGTGGTGAAGTCCCGCCGCACGAAGTGCGGAGCCGTCGGCCGCTTGCCGGGCCGGGTCAGCCCACGCCGTCGGCGCACCTTCCGCCCCGTCAGTCCGAGCTCGGCCATCAGACGGGCCGCGGTTTCACCGAGACCCGCCGGCCCGCGCGGACCAGAAGGCACCAGATCTTCGGGGAGCCGTAGGTGCCGCCGGAGTCCTCGAAGTTCTGCCGGATCACGTCGGCCAACTGCCCGCGCCGGACCTCGCGCGCGGTGGCGGGCTTGTCGCGCCACTTGTAGGACCAGTACTCCGGCACCCCAAGACCTGGCAGGCCAGCCGGTGCGGGACGCGGTGCTCGGTCCTCTGGCTACCGATGAACACGGCCGGGACGGCCGGGTCCTTCCCGGTCACTTCGCCCAGAGGACCATGCATCGCTTGAGGACGTCACGCTCCATCTCCAGCTCGCGCATCCGCCTGTCCTTCTCCGACACCTCCCGCCGCAGCCGCTCCGGCTCGGCCTCGGTGATCCGCCCGCCCGCCCGGCGCAGGCTCGGTCGGACGACGCCGACCCGTTGCGCCGCCACCGCGACACCCGGTTGTGCAGCGTGCCCGAATGGACACCGAGCTCCTCGGCGACCTCCGGGATCGCCCTGCCCCTCTCGATCACTATGCGTACAGCACCCTCACGGAACTCAGGCGTGTACGTCCGTTGCTTGGGCCCCATGAATCTCAACTTCCTCTGCAATCAAGGGCTCCACGCCACGAGGGGAGGGACACCGCGGCCCTGGACGGCATCGGGGAGGAGCTGGGCATGACGCGCGCACCGGGCTGGCGCCGGTCCGCCGTGACGGACGGCTGACCCGCCCGCGGGGTGCGCGCGGTTCTCCCGCCCCCGCGACCCGCCCGCCCCCGTACCCGTACACACGCCGTACGCGTGCCCGTACGCGTGCCCCTGTCCGTGTCGCGGCCTGCGCTATCGGGCTGCTATGCGGCTTAGGCAAGATCGGCGTCGCAGGTCCGGTGGAGGTACGCGCCGGGCATGACGAAGGCGCCCCGGCCGGCGCGGGACCCGCGGGAGCGGGCCCCCCGCCCAGGTCCGGTGACGGAAGGTCCTGCTCGCCGTGAAGGAGTCCGAAAACACGATGGCGCACCCCGACGGTACGGAAGCACCGCTGCTGTGGACACTGGCCGGCAACGGCAAGGACGCGCTGGCGGCCGGAGCACGCGAGCTGCACGCGTACCTGGCCGGTCGTGACGACTGGAGCCCGCAGGACGTCGCGTTCACCCTCGCGCGCACCGCGTCCGGAGGGAGCCGGCGGGCGGCACTGGTCGCGGACGGGCGCGACGGCTTCCTGGAGCGGCTGGACGCGCTCGCCGGCGGCCGGACCATGCCCGGCCTGGTGGAGGGGACGGCCGCCGGGTCCGCCCGGCGGGTCGCCTTCGTGTTTCCCGGACAGGGCGCGCAGTGGCCTCGGATGGCGGTCGACCTGCTGGACGCCTCCCCAGTGTTCCGCGACCGGATGGACGCGTGCGCGCAGGCCCTGGAACCGTTCGTCGACTGGTCACTGATGGACGTGCTCCGAGACCCGGACGCGCCCGGCGCCCCCGCGGCCGACCGGGCCGACGTGGTGCAGCCCGTGCTGTTCGCCGTGACGGTGTCCCTGGCCGCGCTGTGGCGCTCGCACGGGGTACGGCCGGACGCGGTGCTCGGCCACAGCGTCGGCGAGGTCACCGCCGCCGAGGTCTCCGGAGCGCTGTCCCTGGACGACTCCGCGCGCGTGGTGGCCCTGTGGAGCCAGGCCCAGGCCACCCTGACCGGGCGCGGGGACATGGTCTCCGTGATGGCCCCGGCCAGCGAGGTCGAGCCGCGGCTGGGCCGCTGGGACGGCCGCCTTGTCGTCGCCGCGCACAACGGCCCGCGGTCCGTGATCGTCTCCGGCGACCGCGACGCCGCGGCCGAACTCCTCGACGGACTCACGGCCGACGGGGTGCACGCACGGCGGATCGCGGTGGGCCTGGCCGCCCATTCCCCGCACATCGACGAGGTCGTCCCCCGGATGCGCGCTGACCTCGCCCCGGTCCGCCCCCGCACCCCGCACCTGCCCTACTACTCCGGGCTGACCGGCGGACGGCTGGACGTCCCGGTCCTGGACGCCGACTACTGGTGCCGCAACCTGCGCGGCACGGTCCTCTTCCGGCAGGCCGCCGGAGCCCTGCTGCGGGACGGCCACGACGTCCTGCTGGAGGTCAGCCCGCACACCGTGCTCACCTCCGCCCTCACGGACACCGCGCAGGAGCACGGCACGCAGGCCGCCGTCCTCGGCACGCTGCGCCGCAACCAGGGCGGGCCGGTCCGGTTCCTGACCTCGCTCGGTGAACTGTACGTACGCGGTGCCGCGCCGGGCCCCGACCCGGAGGCGCACTCCGCCGGGCCGGGGACCCTCGTATCCGAACTCCCGCTGGCGGCCCTCACGGAGGCCGTCCCGGCGGGCGCGTCCGGAGCGGCGGACGGGCGCGGGACGGCGGGCGGCGACGGGCAGCGGGACGACGGCGCCGCGTTCCGCGCGGAGCTGGCCGCCATGGACCCGGCGGAGCAACGCGCCGCGCTGGCACGGCTGGTGGCAGCGGAGATCGCCGCGCTGACCGGGCGGTCCGACCCGGTCCCCGGCCGACTGGCCTTCCTCGACCTGGGATTCGACTCCGTCACCGCGGTGGAGCTGCGCAACCGGCTGAGCGCGGCGACGACGCTGCGCATCCCCGCGACGGTCGTCTTCGACTGCCCGACCCCGGACGACCTGACCGCGTACCTGTGCGCCGCGCTCTCCGGCGAACGGCCCGGTGAGGACGCCGACGCGGACGCGTCCGTGCCGGTGCGGGCCGCGGACGACGACCCCGTGGTGATCGTCGGCATGGGCTGCCGCTACCCCGGGGGCGTCGGCAGCCCGGACGACCTGTGGGAGCTGGTGTCGAACGGCGTCGACGCGGTCTCCGCGCTGCCCGACAACCGAGGCTGGGACACCGCAGGGCGCTACGACCCCGCGCCGGGGACACCGGGCCGCTATTACCAGCGCGAGGCCGGGGTGCTGTACGACGCGGCCGACTTCGACGCGGAGTTCTTCGGCATCTCGCCGCGCGAGGCGCTGGCCATGGACCCGCAGCAGCGGCTGCTGCTGGAGACCGCCTGGGAGGTGCTGGAGCGGACCGGGATCGAACCGTCCACCCTGCGCCACACCCGTACGGGCGTCTTCGTCGGCGCGATGACCATGGACTACGGGCCCTCCCTCGAACAGGGCGCCGACGCGGGCGGCCACCTGCTGACCGGCAACACCGGAAGCGTCGCCTCCGGCCGGCTGGCCTACACCCTCGGACTGGAGGGAGCGGCGGTCACCGTCGACACGGCCTGCTCCTCCTCCCTGGTCGCCCTGCACCTCGCCGTACGGGCGGTGCGGTCGGGCGAATGCTCCCTGGCGCTCGCCGGAGGCGCCACCGTGATGTCCACGGTCGGCATGCTCGTCGAGTTCAGCCGGCAGGGCGGCCTGGCCCCCGACGGCCGCTGCAAGGCGTTCGCGGCAGCGGCCGACGGCTTCGGCCTGGCCGAGGGCGTGGGCATGCTGCTGGTGGAGCGGTTGTCGGACGCGCGGCGGAACGGGCATCCGGTGCTGGCGGTGGTCCGTGGTTCTGCCGTGAATCAGGACGGTGCGAGCAATGGGTTGACGGCGCCGAGTGGTCCGTCGCAGCAGCGGGTGATCCGGGCGGCGTTGGCGGATGCGGGTTTGTCGGCTGCTGATGTGGACGTGGTGGAGGCGCACGGTACGGGGACCCGGTTGGGTGACCCGATCGAGGCGCAGGCGCTGCTGGCGACGTACGGGCAGGGGCGGCCGGT